>CAZDXK010000350.1:0-2424 GCA_964509215.1 uncultured Actinomycetes bacterium
CGTATCCGAACGGTGACCTCACGCACTACTTCGGCATGTGGTTCGCGCTCCGCCGGTGGCGCGGCGACCCGGCAGCCGACGGCGACGAGCTCCTCGAGCTGCGGTGGTTCGACCGCGCCACCCCGCCCGAGCCCTTGATGCACAGCTCCGCGGTCGCGCTCACGCACTACGCCGCGTTCCTCGAGACCGGCGCGTTCCAGGTCGGCTGAGCTACGGCCGCGCCCGCGGTGACCGGAAGAATACGAAGGCCAACCCCCCTGCCAGCAGCGACGCCGCGAGCACACCGACCTTGGCCTCGTTGAGGCCCTGTGACCCGTCGCCGAACGCGAGCTCCGCCACGAACAGCGCCACGGTGAACCCGATCCCGGCGACCTGGCCGACGCCAGCCATGTCCCGGCCCCGAGTGCCAGACGGCAACGATCCGAACCGCAGACGCGTCGCGAGGGATGTCGCTCCCCACACACCCACCAGCTTGCCGACGACAAGCCCCAACACGATGCCGAGCGTGATCCGGCTTCCAAAGGCGTCGCCGAGCGCATCCGACGAGAGCTCGATGCCCGCGCTTGCCAGGGCGAACAGCGGCAGGACGACGAAGCTCGTCCACGGGAGGAGCGTGTGCTCAACACGGGCGAGCGGAGAGACGGCCTCCTTCGAGAGCCACGAGAGCCACAGCCACGAGTCCGCATCGACGTCGGGCGAGCTGGGCTCGTCGACCGTCTCGTCGGCCGTGCGCCGCGCTTCCTCACTCACGTGGCGCGGCCGCTGGAAGGGCTTGGTCGGGGTAAGCAGGCCGAGGATCACGCCGGCGATAGTGGCGTGCACCCCCGACTCGAACATCGCGAACCACAGCAAGCACCCGAGCACGAGATAGACGGTCGTCGCGCGTACCTGGATCTGCTGGAGACCGACGATCGCGAGGGCGATGAGGGCGACCGAGGCGAGGGCCGGCCATTCGATGCCTCCCGAGTAGAAGAGCGCGATCACGATGATCGCGCCGATGTCGTCCACGATGGCGAGGGCAAGGAGGAACGGCCTGAGGTCCGCCGGTGCGCGCGCTGCCGCCAGTGTCAGCACCGCCAGGGCGAACGCGATGTCGGTAGCCATGGGCACCCCCCAACCTCGGATGCCGGGAGTGCCTCGGGTCACGACGACGTAGATGAGCGCGGGAACGACCATCCCCCCGATGGCCGCGACGATCGGGACCGACGCCGCGCGCCAACGCTGCAACTCTCCCGTAGTGAACTCCCGCTTGATCTCGAGTCCGACCACGAGGAAGAACAGCGACATGAGACCCTCGGTCACGACATGGCGGAGATCCTCCGCTATCGCGCGAGCGCCAATCCGAACGGACACCGGCGTCGCCCACAACCGCTCGTAGACATCGCGCCACGGTGAGTTCGCCCAGACGATCGCCAAAATCACCGCTGCGAGGAGGACCAGGGCGCTTGCTGACGAGGTCCGGAGGTACGCCTGGAGCGGGCGCACGACGCGACGAGGCAGCAGGCGATCCGAATGCGCCCAGGGAACCCTGATGCCGGGTCGTGCGTGGTCGTCGTGGTCGGGGCCGGTCGGTGCCATGCTTCGCACTCCTGCCGACCAGACTTCCCGGCGCACCTTCGGACCCCCACATGCTACTCCCGTCGCATCCCTGTCACGAGTTCCTCACACCGGTTCGGTTGCGGCTCCACCGGAGCGCCCGTACGCTTTGCAGCGTCTTGTCAGACGGTCGACACGTATCCAGGTCTTCTCGCATCAAGCCCGCGTACCTCATCGTCGGTGGGGTGGTTGTCGTCGCGGCGGTGGTGCTCGGCTTCGTGCTGCTCGGTGGCGCGGACGGGATCCCGCTCCTCGGGGGGAGCCCGCACCCGCCGACGCCCGAGTTCGCGTTCAAGATGACGAAGGTCACCCCGGTCGCGACCCGCCCCGACGTCACGCATCAGGAGCTCGAGACCAAGGCGAACGAAGCCGCCGATCAGGTCGACGACCAGATGAACGCGCTGTACATCGGAGCGTTCCTCGATCCAGGCAACTGGCTGGAAGGCTCCTACGACCCCGTCTGGGAGCTGTTCGAGGAAGGGGCGAGCGCCGAGGCGCAGTCACAGGTGGACACGCTGACGGCCGGGGCCGGAGCCGGCGAGGCGTTCGAGCAGATCCTGCCCGAAGCCGGGGTGCTGAAGACGAAGGTGCTGTTCGACCTGAAGGACGAGGCGTACTCGGTGGTCGCGGTCGCGCGCTTCGAGGCGGTGGGCAGTGGCAAGGACGGCCAGGACGTGCGCATGACCAGCCGCGGGCAGTTCGTATTCCAGCAGGTGGACGGGGACTGGCGGGTGGTGTCCTTCAAGGTGCTCCGCGACAACGAGGTGGAGGCGCCGAGCCCCTCTACCGGCGCGACCCCGACGGAGAGCCCGTCGTGAGCGTCCGTCG
>CAZDXK010000351.1:0-2395 GCA_964509215.1 uncultured Actinomycetes bacterium
CCGATCCGTGAGGCGGCCCGCGAACGCCGGCGCGTCCGCGTCGACTACTTCGCGCATTCATCGGGGAAGTGGAGCTCACGGGTCATCGAACCGGAGGAGGTCTTCGTCGCACTCGGCCATTGGTACGTAGCGGCGTGGGACGTGACGATCGACGCAGAGCGGCTGTTCCGCGTGGACCGCATCCGGCAGGTCGAGCCGATCGGCGAACGGTTCTCGCCGAGGGGCCTCGAAGGCGCCGGCCGATCCCTCTACACACCCACCGAGGAGGACGTCTCGGTCCGCCTCCGGTTGGCGCCGGGCGCTCGATGGATCGCCGAGTACTACACGACCTCGGACGAGCACCAACGAGCAGATGGGTCGCTCGATATCACGCTGCCCGCGAGGACGATGGGCTGGGTGGCGAGGCTCCTTTTGCGGGTGGGAGATGACGCGACCGTGCTGGAGCCACCCGAGCTGACCGTGCAGGTCGCCGCCCTGGCCAGGAGCACGCTCGACCGCTACGTCGGGTAACCGGTCCCCTTTGGGTAGCCCCGTTCGGGGGACAGAGGCTCAAGCCGGGTGTCCTCACCGCCGATAGCTCGGGGTGAGATGACAACCATCCGAACGACCTGCCCCCGCTGCGGAGAAGTGGACATGGGACCCGAGGCGATCCTGCTGTCGGTCCGCGACGACGGGCGCGAAGGCAGCTACCGGTTCACCTGCCCGGGATGCGCCGACGACGTGGAGAAGCGTGCCGACCGTAAGATCGTCGCGCTCCTCGTGTCCGCGGGCGTCGACATGGCACAACCGGACGGTGACTCGTCCCAGGCCGCGATGCTCTTCGACGACGCCAACGCCGAACGGGCAACCCCGATGGGCCCCGCCTTCTCGATCGACGATGTCATCGAGTTCCATTTCCTTCTCCAGGACGACCGGTACATCCAAGATTTCTTCGCAAGCAGCGACGGCGTCTGACGCCGGGCTCCGCCCTCGATCGTTGCATCGTTCCGTCCCCTCCGCTCATGTAGCATCGCCGGATGGCGCCCTGGCTGGTGGTGTGGTTCGTCGTCGGCATCGTCTCGACCGTGGCCATCCTCGCGTGCCTGATCGGCCTGATGCGTCACGTCCTGGTCCTCGCACGCACGATGAAGCAGCTGCGGGACGAGGTGCAGCCCATCGCGGACGACTTGGCTAAGGAAAGGCAACGGGCGGGCGCGCATACGTCCGCCATCGGCGAACGCCGGCGGCGAGGCTCTTCCTCGAAGGCCCGGGGGTAGAATCGCGTGGGGCGGAGGCCCCACACGGCACATGCTGAACATCGGCCCCCAGGAGCTCATCCTCGTTCTGGTCATCGCCCTCGTCGTCGTGGGCCCTCGGCGCCTGCCCGAGCTGGGCCGTTCGATCGGCAAGGCGCTCCGCGAGTTCCGCAAGATCCAAGACGACGTCAAGGACACGATCAAGTTCGACCTGAAGGACGAGTCGGAGCCGCATGTCCCGCCGCGCCAGAGCCGACGCACGCCCAGGTCTGAAGGCAACCGCGAGGTGACCGCGAAGAACGCACCCGCCCCGACGGACACGCCGGACCAAGGCGGTTCCGTCCTTCCCGACGGCGTCGGTCAGCGCGGCACCGACGCGTCGCCCGAGACGGAGATCGACCCCGAGCCGCGAGCCGTGGAGTAGCGGGCCGCCCCGCCGCATGAACGTCTTCGCCAGGATCCGGCGTCGCCCTCCTGAGGAGCGAGCGGGCACCATGACGCTCGTCGAGCACCTGGAAGAGCTCCGGCGTCGCCTGGTCATCTGCATCCTCGCGATCGCCGGCGGGGCCGTCGTCGGATGGTTCCTCTACGGCCCGTTCCTCGACCTCGTGCTGAACCCGTACTGCGACTATTGGGAGACGATCGACCCGAAGCTCCGGATCAACCAGACGTGCTCGCTGTTCTTCAACGAACCGCTGGGCGCCCTGATCGTGAAGCTCAAGGTCGTGGTCTTCATCGGCCTGGCGGTTGCGCTCCCGGTGCTCCTGTATCAGCTCTGGGCGTTCATCGTTCCGGGCCTCACCAAGAAAGAACGACGGATGGGGATCCCGTTCGTCGGTTCGTCCGTCGTGCTGTTCGCGCTCGGAGCCTTCTTCGCATACGTCACCCTGCCCAAGGGCTTGAACTTCCTGCTCGGGTTCGCCGGTTCGGATTTCGTCCCGATCCTCACAGGGGATCGGTTCATCACGTTCGTCATCCTGGTTGCGGTGGCGTTCGGGCTCGCGTTCGAGCTCCCGGTGCTGCTCGTGTTCCTGGAGCTGGTCGGCGTCGTGACATCGAAGAAGCTCCGGAGTTGGCGGCGGTTCTCGATCCTGGGGATCGCGATCTTCGCGGCGATCATCACGCCGTCGTCCGACCCGTACACGATGCTCGCGATGACG
>CAZDXK010000352.1:0-2381 GCA_964509215.1 uncultured Actinomycetes bacterium
GGCGGAAGCGCTGGCGCGCAAGCGCGGCTGCTTCCGGATGGCGCTGGTGACCGCCTCGTGGCGCGAGGCGACGATCGCGTTCTACGTGCGCGAGGGTTGGGCCGACTACGGCAGGTGGTTCGTGAAGCCGCTCATCGAGGGCGTGGGGGCGGGCGGACAACTCGCCGACGACAACTAATCCTGGTCGGGCCTCTAGAGCAGCTCCTGCTCAGTACTAGGAAGGCGGTATCGGGTTCCCCGTCGTTGTCCGCTCTTGACCAGTTCCCCACCACTCACCAAAGCTGTCAACAGCCTCAGTGCTTCAGCTCGGTCTAGTCCAGTGGTGCGTCTCACATCTGCATTGCTTATTTCTCCATGAGAAGCAAGCTCAATCACAAGCTGGCTCAGGTCTCTCGGCGTCAGCCTGAACGAAGGCGGCGCTGCAATGCCTTGGGCCAATACGTAGCTCGTCCCGCCGCGCGTTCCTGCTTGCTCTAGGAAACCGGTGTCACGAAGTCGCTTGAGGGAAACGCGCGCATCTCTGCTATCTACTCCAAGGAGTTCTCTGACCCGACCGTTGGTGAGAATCTCACCACGCGCCGCTTGCACCAGCAGGATCCGGTCCGCAGGCCGAATGTCACCCCTGCGCTCAACCTCGAGTATCCAGGCGCGCTCCTGGGGACTGATTGCACCTCGCATCGGGAGCGTGACTTCAAATGCGTGTCCCATGTCGCGGAATACCGGGGGATCGAGAAGTGCCCCCGCCATCTCGTCTTGCATAACGTCGATACCCCTCCCGATATCTTCAGCAAGCCTGAATCTACGAAGGGTCGAAAGCACCACGGCGTTCCTTGCGGAATGCGTATCGCGGATGTTCTGCTCCGTTACGGGCTCGAGGAGACCACCAGGCGAGACAACGAGTACACGGTCCGGGAAGATCTTGATCTCGATGGCCTGACCGATGTCCTCATAACTTCGATGGGCGACGGCATTGGCCATTGCCTCACGCAGAACGACTTCAGGGATCCTTGGAAGGTCATATCGGCGGAGACCAGAGACGACCAGGTCAGTCCCGAGTTCCGCCATCAGTAGCTCGGTTGCTCTGACAACTTGGTGCTGGACAGAACCCCGAATCTCTTCACGGCGATCGTATTCAGCCGCTTCCGATGGATAGCGGAGAACCTCTACGTATGCTTTGCCCAGAGTGGGCGCCGGATCGGGCAAGAGAGTGAGCGCACCCGCAACCGTCAGATTGAGCGCACGGCCTTCAGCTATCGCGAGCTGGGCGTCAGCAAGCAGGGTTGAAGACTCGGCGTCATCGGGCCACCCAAAAGCAGAACGGACCTCGCGGAGAGCCGTTTCGTCGATGTCTGCAATGGGAACGTGCGAGTCAGTGACGTCGAATCGCTCAAGCGCCCGGGAGTCCATGAAGCGCTTCAGCTCCCCACCGATCAGGGGGACGGAATGGGCACCCCGCCTGACGAGGGTTTCTCCATTCGAGGTTTGAGCGAAGCCTTGAGTTCGTCGAGCAACCGCAACGACGGAAACGCGGGTGGCTCCGACGAGAAGCTCGTGAATCCAGTAACGACCAGGATCGTGGGCAGCAGAAGCCGCTTGATGGATCGCATCGATTACGCCAGGCGTGAGTGGTTTCCCTACCACACGACCGGCGTCATCCACACCAACCAAGATCACGCCACCATCTGTATTGCTGAATGCAACGATGGCTCGCTGAAGTTCCCTGTAGCTGGTGCCTGACTTCCTCTCGACGAGGCCCGACTCCGTCGGGAAGGCTGCCCCGAACTCAGACGGAGACATCACCATTGGGGTATCAGTTGATTCCGGGTGGAACGGTGGGAGCTCAGCTTTTGCCATACTTCGCCATCCCGAATCTCGGATGCACAAGTATGGCATAACACCCAAGAGCCCAGGTCAGGGCCTTCCTACAACAGGAAGAGGTGCTCGGCGATCTGCACGGCGTCGAGCGCCGCCCCCTTGCGAAGGTTGTCTGCGCAGCTGAACATCGTGAGGGCGTCGTTGTGGCCGGGCACCTGACGGACACGGCCGACGAGCGCCACGTCGAGCCCGGCCGCCTCGAGCGGGCTCGGGTAGACGTCGTTCGCGGGGTCGTCGCGGAGCTCGACGCCGGGGGCAGAGCGCAGCAGATCGCGTGCCTCGTCGGGTGTGATCCGACGCTCGAACTCCGCCACCAGGACCACCGCGTGGCCCACCGGCACCGGAACACGGACGGCCGTCGCCACGACGTGCAGGTCGGGGATGCCGAGGATCTTGCGGGGCTCGGCCATGATCTTGACTTCCTCGCCCGTGTAGCCGTCGGCGCCGAACTCGCCGATCTTGGCCACCACGTTGTAGGCGATCGTCTTGCCGAACACCTCTCCCAC
>CAZDXK010000353.1:0-2365 GCA_964509215.1 uncultured Actinomycetes bacterium
GTGCGCGTCGAGGCGGAGCTCGCGCTCGGGCGGCACAACGAGCTCGTCTCCGAGCTCGAGGCGATCGTTCGTGAGCACCCCCTGCGCGAGCGGCTGCGGCGGCACCTGATGCTTGCGCTCTATCGATCTGGGCGGCAAGCCGACGCTGCGGCCGCGTACCGGGATGCACGCCGGGTACTCGTCGAGGAGCTCGGGCTTGAGCCGAGCGCCGAGCTGCGCGAGCTTGAGGCGGCAATTCTCCGCCAGGACGCATCACTCGTCGTCGAGCCTTCCGAGGTGCGTGAGCGGCGCCGGCTGCCGACTTCCGCAACGCCGCTCGTCGGCCGTCGACGCGAAGTCGACGATCTCGGTGGACTCATTCGCGGCGACGCAAGGCTCGTGACGTTGACCGGCCCGGGAGGCACCGGCAAGACGCGGCTCGCGCTTCAGGTCGCCCACGAAGCCTCGGCCGATTTCTCCGACGGCACGTACTTCGTGGGTCTCGCGGCGGTTCGCGACTCGGAACTGGTCCTCGGCGAGATCGCGGGCGCACTCGGTGTCCAGAAGGAGACCGGCGCGCTGGAGGCACGACTACGCGATCTCGAGGCGCTGGTGTTGATCGACAATTTCGAGCAGGTAGACCAAGCGGCGCCGGAGCTGGGAGCCCTCCTTGCCAAGGCGCCGCGCCTGCGCTTGCTCGTCACGAGCCGGCATCCGCTGCGCCTCTACGGTGAGCACGAGTACCCGGTGCCGCCGTTGGCCGAAGAGGAAGCGGTCGAGCTGTTCGTGGCACGAGGGAGGGCGACCGGACGCAGCGTGGCGGCATCCGAGGACGTGCACGAGCTGTGCGCCAGGCTCGACCGGCTACCGCTCGCGATCGAGCTCGTTGCGGCCCGCGTGCGCGAGCTCGGCGTGCGCGAGATGCTTGCGAACCTGCGCCGGCTCGACCTTGCCACAGAGGGGCCACGCGACGTCCCCGTACGCCACCAGACTCTGCGCGCGACGATTGCCGGGAGCGTCGATCTGCTCCGCGAGGACGGAAGACGAGCGTTCGCGCGAATCGCCGTCTTCGCCGGCGGATTCGACGCGGCCGCAGCTGCAGCGGTCTGCGACATCGACGGCAACGTCCTTGAGACGCTCGTGCGTGCCTGCCTACTGGTCGAAGTCGACGCGCGCTTCTCGATGCTGGAGACGATTCGAGAGGACGCGCTCGAGCGGTTGGAAATGAGCGGCGACGAGGAGCTGGTCCGGCGGCGGCACTCGGCCTTCTTCCTGGAGCTCGCGGAGCGTGCCGATGCTGCGCTCGCAGCCGCCGAGTCGCAGGCCGACTGGATGACGCGGCTGGACACCGAGCATGACAATCTGCGTGCAGCGCTGGACTGGGCCGCCGCACAGGAGGACCCGGTGCTCGAGCTCCGCCTCGTGATGGCGTTGGGCCACTTCTGGGAGTGGCGGGGCCACATCCGCGAAGGCGCGGAGCGCTTCGAGCGCGCCGTCGCCCGGCACGGAGACCGCGTGGACGTCCTCGTCGGCCGAGCGCTTCTGCGTACATCGGTGCTCGCCTACATGCGGGGCGATCTTGCGCGTTCCGAGGAGCTCGCAGAGGCAGGAGTCGTCGTCGCGCGCGCCACGGGCGACCCCGAACTGACGGCAAACGCCGTGCGCCGGGTTGGAACGCTGGCCAAGGCGCAGGACGACCTGGTTCGGGCCCGCACCATGCACGAGGAGGCGCTCGTGCTCTCCCGCGACGCGGGCGATCGGCGCGGGGTCTCGTCTTCGCTAATGAACCTCGCGGACATTGCGCTCTCGGAAGGACGACACGCCGACGCGCGACGGCTTGCCGAGGACAGCGTCAGCCTCGCGCGCGAGCTCGGGGACGGAATGCGCGAGGTGGTCGCGCTCTTCAATCTCGCCCTCGCGTTCCTGCATACGGGGCACGCCGACACCGCCGCCGCGCACTTCGTCGAGGCCGCGCTGATCGCGAGGCCGCTCGGCTACCGCGACGGGGTCGCATCGTCGCTCGAAGGACTGGCTGCAGCAACCGCCGTCGGGAATCCCCGGGCTGCTGTCCGTTTGCTCGGGTCGGCGGACGCGCTGCTCGAGGAGACCGGCACGGTGCTCGAGCCGAGCGAGCTCGCCCTTCATGAGCAGACGGTCGCCGCGCTCCGCGAGCGCCTCGCACCGCGCGACTACGACGAGGAATGGGCGCGCGGGCGAGCGCTCGACCTGGAGGCGGCCGTCGCAGAAGCCGAGGCTGTTGCAGGCGCCACCCGCTCCCGGTGATGCCTCAGGCGGTCGTAGCCTCCCTTGCTCCGGTTGTCTTGGCCGCGCGTGCGTTCTGGGCGATGAACTTCTCCGTCGCCTCGTACGCCTCGTCGTCGACGAT
>CAZDXK010000354.1:0-2348 GCA_964509215.1 uncultured Actinomycetes bacterium
GCCACGGGACCGGCCCTGGTGGCGGCCGCCGCGGTCGAGAGCGCGTCGCGGTCGGCCGGCCACACGAAGAAGCCGTCCGCACCCGCGTTGATCGCCGCCCGGAGCGCCCCCACCGATTCCCGTGTGTCGACGGCCAAGAACGCACGCGTCGCGATCCTGCCGGCGACGAGCGATGGTTGCCCGACGACGGCGTCCGGTTCGAGCTGCCGCACCGCCTCCTGCAACTGCCGATCGTCGGCCGCGGTCGCCACCACTCGCGCGTGGCCGCTCCGATCGAGGAAATGCATGACCTCTTCGGCGATGTCGTGCTGCTCGATCGCGAGCACGATCCTGGCGACGTCCTCCACCTTGCCCCCCTCACGCCGAGCCCAACGAGGTTCACGAGGGAGAGGACCGGCGAGCCCTCAGCGGGCGGCCGCCGTGGACGCGAACCGTACCCTCCACCACCGACACGACCCTCGTCAGACTCGGCCGCCTGGCTCTACGGGCGCCTGACCGGCGGCGAGGATCGCCCGAAGGCACGAAGCCGCACGTGCCTGTCGCCGTGTCGGCATAGACTGCCCGCGATGGCGGTGGTGACGTTGCGCGCGCCACTCAAGGACCGCGCCGGCGGACAGGGGCAGTTCGACCTTCCGGGCGACTCCTTGGGCGAGGTGCTCCGGGAGCTGGAACACCGGTACCCGCGCCTGGAAGGCTGGGTGCTGGACGAGCATGGGAAGATCCGCCGTCACGTCAACGTGTTCGTAGACGGCGAGCGCGGGCGGGAGGACACGCCGGTCGCGGCCGGCGCTCGCGTCCACGTCTTACCGTCGATCTCGGGAGGGAGCAGGTCATGACCGAACTGCTTGTTGGAACGAAGAAGGGTCTGTTCGTACTGCGCGGCGAGGCGGGCGCGCCATTCGAGATCGCGACGCGAGCGTTCCCCGGCGATGTCGTGGAGTTCGCGACCCGCGATCCGCGCACCGGGCGGTACTTCGCGTCGGTGACGTCGGGCTTCTACGGTCCGCGCGTGATGTACACCGACGACCCCACCGGTGAGTGGGAGCAGTCGAAGGGCCCGGCGTTCCCGGAGGACATCCCGGATGTGACCATCGATCGCGTGTGGATCATCCAGCCGGGCGAGGCCGACGGCGTGCTGTACGCCGGTGTTGCTCCGGCGGCGCTGTTCACCAGCACCGACTCGGGCGAGACGTGGGAGCTGAACCGCGCGCTCTGGAACGTCCCCACCCGGCCCGAGTGGAACCCGGGGGCCGGCGGACTGGCGCTCCATTCGATCTGCCCCTGGCCGGGCGATCCAGACCGGCTCGCGGTCGGCATCTCAGCAGCCGGGGTCTGGCTCAGCGAGGACGGCGGCGAGAGCTGGCGCACCGGGTACACCGGCATGGTGCCCCTGTACGTGCCTGAAGACCAGCAAGGGGAGACGCACGCGCTCTGCGTGCACAACATGCATCGGGCGCCGCAGCGACCCGAGCGCCTGTTCATGCAGTTCCACGGCGGCGTCTACCGGTCGGACGATACCGGCGAAACGTGGAACGACATCGCGGAGGGATTGCCGTCGGGGTTCGGGTTCCCGATGGTGGTCGACCCCTCCGATCCGGACAGCGCGTACGTGATCCCGCTCACGGCGGACCTCGATCGGGTCACGCCGGACGGCAAGGTGCGTGTGTGCGAGACGCGAGACGCCGGCGCCACGTGGACGGCCCACGGCGACGGTCTACCCTCGGACGAGGCCTACCTGACGATCCTCCGTCAGGCGTTCGGACACGACGGGGGATCGCCGCTCGGCCTCTATTTCGGCGCGACGTCGGGAGACGTGTTCGGCTCGACGGATGCCGGAGCAACCTGGTACACGGTCCGCGAACGGCTGGCGCCCGTGACGTCCGTTCGCGTCGCCGGCTAGCCCGCTCAACATCCATCGGAACCTTCGCGCCCTGTGGGCGGTCTGCTCCTTTCGGCCCGGGGAACCGGCTGCCTGCTGGGGGCATAGGCTGGGAGCGCCGAAGGATCGAAGGGGAGAGCGAGTGCAGGAGCCCGATCCTCGCACGCTGGCGAGAGCGCGTCAGGGCGACCTGCCCGCGTTCGAGGAGCTCGTCCGGATGTATCAGGCCGAGGTCTATCGGTTCGCGCGTCACCTCACCCGCGATCGCACGGCCGCCGAGGACGTCACTCAGGAGGCGTTCTTGCGGGCCTTCCGCTTCATCGGCGGCTACCGGGGGGAGACCCGGTTCTCGTCGTGGCTCTTCCGCATCGCCCGGAACTGCGCGATCGACGCGTCGCGCAAGCATCACTACCCCATCGTCGACCAGGAGACCCGGCCCGAGCGCGCCCGAAGCGTCGCCGACGCCGTC
>CAZDXK010000355.1:0-2330 GCA_964509215.1 uncultured Actinomycetes bacterium
AGCTGGGTCGAGGTGCTGTTCCCGACGTACGGATGGCTCGCGTTCGAGCCCACGCCCGGCCGCACGAACCCCGTGGCGAACGGGTACCAGCACCCGAGCGTTGCCTGCCCCGCCGGGACGCCGGGATGCACCGAGGTCCCGGGCGGCGGAGGGCTCGGGGCGCCCGGCACCACGGGGACCTCGGGCCGTCTTCCGCGACAGCTGGAGAACACCATCCGCCGCGAGTTCGCGAGCGGGCTGGCGTTGTCACCGCTCCCCCCCATCGAAGCGGCCGGGGATCGGGGCAGGCGTGTGCCTGCCGGGCTGGTTGGCATGTTCCTGTTGGCGCTGTCCCTGGTGGCGGCGTTGGCGATGCCGCCCGTCCGTGCCCTGCGCCGGTGGGCCCGGCTGCGCACCGCCGGACGTGAACCGCGCGCCCTGATCCTGGCCACGTACGACGTGTTCGCCGAGCGAGCTGCCGATCTGGGTCATCCCAAGACGCCGGGCGAGACCCTCGAGGAGTACCGGCGACGCCTCGAAGCCGGCGGCAAGATCACGGACGGTCACCTGGATCGGCTCACGTCGATCGCGGGACGGGCCGCCTACGCCGCGTCCGAGCCGGCCGCGTCCGACGTCCGCGAGGCGTCGGAGGCCGCGACCACGGTGCTGCACGACCTCCGGGAGCGCACGCCGATCGGGCGACGGATCGCAGGTCAGTACCGGCTGCGTCGTTAGGGAACGCCGGGCTCAGGAGCCCGTGGCGGTGTGGGCCGCGGCTTCGCGGAGGGCTCGGACGAACCGCTCGCGATCCTCGCTGAACTGCGCGACGTTCGTTCGCACGCTGGTGGCGATGTCGTCGATCGCCACGAAGAACGCCATCTGCCCTTCGCGGAGAGCGTCGATGACCTCGCCGTCGCGACGGCAGATCTTGAAGATGCTCTGCCCGTCGGTGACGAGCTTCACGTCGGACAGGTGCCGATCGAGCCCCGCCTTCTTGTTGAGGAACTCCCACGCCCGCCGGACCCGCTGCAGCGACATGCCACCGTCGAGGAGCGACTTCACCACGCGGAGCGCTACCAGGTCGCGGAACGAGTAGAGCCGGGGAACCCCGGGGCGTCCGCCGGTGCCCTGCACCGACGGCTCCACCAAGCCGATCTGATCCCAGTACCGCAGCTGTCGCGACGTGCAGCCGGTGAACTTACTGGCCTGATGAGCCGTGAATCCCTCCATGGACGCGCGCCCTTTCACGAACCTCGCCTGCCACACCGTCGATGACTCGGCGCGAGCCCATCACCTGAAGACTCAACGTGCGGTGAACGGTCACGCGCCCAGGGGAAGGGAAGCCCTGTTCTACAGCAGCGTGCGAGACCGTGGCAAGCGCTGAGGTCACAAGGGTCGACAAACCACCCGGACGGGCCACGCCGACGACGTCGTCTCGTCAGCCGCGGGGGTCGTCAGCGGGCGGCGTCTGACGTCGCGCGAATCGCGCGGCGATGCGGCCGAGGACGCCCGTGAGCGTCAGCCGGCCCGAGGTCTGCATCTCACGGATCTGATCGCGTCCCAACTGACCGAGGTACCGGTAGATCAAGAGCGCCGACAGGACCATGATCACGAACCCCGTCGCAGCGACCAGCGGGTTGACGACGAACAACAGGAGCAGCAGCACCCCGGCGACGAAGCCGAGTGCAGCGATGCGGATGCGACGGGCCAAGTGGGTGTAGAGGTCGGTCCTGCCGACCTGTTCCACCAGGCGCGGGTCCTCTTCCGCGAGGCGCTTCTCGATCTCCTCGAGGATCCGCTGTTCGTGCTCGCTGAGGGGCATCCGTTTCCCTGCCTGGGCCGTGGGGAGAGGCCGTTGGTTCGATTATAGGAGTCGAACGATGCGACGGAGCCTTGAACACGGAGGCCGCATCAGTTCCTTCGATCCCGCTCGATCAACGAGGCGGGACCTGCCGCGCCCCGGCCGAACCGCCGCTCGATCCGATCCAGCGCTCGCTCGACGTCTCCCCACCGCTCCCCGTGCAGCATCGCGAGCTGCTCGACGCCCGCCGGGATCAGGCCGGTCGCCTGCACGCCCAGCAGACGGATCCGCCGGCGTTGCCCCGGAAGCGCACCGTAGAGCTCGGCCACGGTCCGGTACAGGTCCGCGCCGACATCCGAGGCGTCGGAGAGGGTCCGGGATCTGGTGAGGGTCTGGAAGTTCGCCAGACGGGCCTTCAGGACGACCGTCCTGGCGCGATATCCGTCCGCCCGCAGGCGCGCCGCGACCCGCCCCGAGAGATCGAGCAGCTCCCGCAGGATGTCCTCGTCGGCGTCCAGATCCCGCTCGAACGTCTCCTCGTGGCTCACGG
>CAZDXK010000356.1:0-2320 GCA_964509215.1 uncultured Actinomycetes bacterium
GCAGGGTTCCGTCCGGCGTCACGACCCCGTAGCCATCCGGACCGGACCGAGGTGTGCGCGGGTCCGTCCCGCCACTCTTGCCGAGCTGCAGCACCGGCGACGATGTTCGGACGACCCCATCGAGCGCGCGAGTGAGGGCGTCGACGAGCTCGGTCATCCCGCCAGCGAATGAGGTCAGCCGACCGGCCGGAACCCCGATCCCGTTCCCATGCCGCCGCGTGGCCAACAGCGCGCGAAGCAGGCCACCGTGCTCGTCCTCGAGCTCCCGCATCTTCGGAAAGCACGCCCGCAGTGAGAGCGCGCGTGCATCGCCCGCGAAAATGCCCGAGACCATGGAGCCGACGAGGACCTCCGCCGCCTCGGCGCCAATCCGGCGTGCGGCGAACCCGTGAATCGACTCGTCTTCCTCGTGGCGCGGCTTTGCAAAGAGCTCCCATGCGATCCGCGCCTTCCCTGCCGCGGACAGCAGCGGGCTTTTCAGGAGCGCCACAGGGGATGTGGGCACCTCGCACAGCCGTCCCTTCGAGCTGATGAACCGCCGTCGCGCGGCGTCGTTGCTCGGCTGCAGCCGCTGTTCCAGGCCGATCTGGCGGATCAGCTGCAGCGTGTCCGGGGCGTTGTCGAGAAACCCGTCCGGTCCCCACTCACACGTGTAGCCATCGAGGTGCCCGGTTCGGATGTTGCCACCGGGGCGCGCGGCACGCTCGAGCACCACGACTTCGACCTCCGGCGCCCGTAATCTCAGCGCCCACGCCAGGGACAGGCCGGCGATCCCTCCGCCGGTGATGACGACGCGCATCACGCCACTTCCGCCGCGAGTGTCGGCGTGCGGCGCTCGAGCCATCCGCCGTCGTGGGATGCACCAAGGTGGCCGGTCACGAGCCCGGCGAGCGCGTCGATAAACATCGGGTGTGTGTTGAGCGCCTTCGGGCGGGAGTACCCGGTGATCCCCGCCGCACGCGCCGACTCCGCAAAGAGCAGGTCGACTTCGTACAGCGTCTCGATGTGATCGGAGACGAAGGAGAGCGGCACCATCAGCACATCGGTCACCCCTTCGTGTCCGAGCTGTGCGAGCGTTTCTGCCGTGCCAGGCCCGAGCCAGCGCACCGGACCCGTCCGCGACTGATACGCGAGCACCTGACGGTTCGATACGCCCAGCCGCTCGAGAATGCCAGCCCTCGTGGCTTCGATGTGAGAGACGTACGGGTCCCCCTCGTCGATGAACTTGCTCGGCAGCCCGTGTGCGCTGAAGACAATGACCGCGCGCCGGCGGCGCTCGTCCGCGATCCGCTCCCAGGCGGCTCGCACGGTGTCCGCCATCGCGTCGAGATAGCCGGGATCGTCGGCGTAGTGGTCGATGTGCGTCACGTGGAACCGCGTCTCGCGCCACTTCGGACTCGCGAGGGCGCGGGCGAATTCGTTGCGCGACGAGCCGGTCGTCGCCCTCGAAAAGTGCGGAAACAGCGTGAGCGTCACAATGCGCCGGATGCCTGCCTCGGCGATCGCCGTCAGCGCGTCGGCTGAGGAGGGCTGAGAGTAACGCATCGCGATGAACACCCGATAGGTGCGGGAGCCGGGACTGACGTTGAGCCGGGATTCGAGCGCCGCCGCCTGCGCGCGGGTGATCCGGAGCTGCGGCGAACCGCCGCCGATACGGCGATAGTTGCGGCGGACCGACGGTCCGCGAAGCTTCGCAAGCAGACGCGCCATCACGGGCTGCAGGGCGGCGCCCCCCGGGAGCTCGATGATCTCGCGGTCGGAGAAGAGCTTCGTCAGGAACGGCTCCACCGACGCGAGATCGTCCGGCCCGCCGAGGTTGAAGAGCACAATAGCCGTCTGTTCGGACGTGTCCATACGAGGCGGGCCTCAGTCAGATCGTTCGTGAAAACACCGGCGTTCCCTGATGGGCTGCCAGGTACCTGTCGAACGGCATGCAGATGCTGCGGACGAAGAGGTGCCCGAGTGGCGTGACCTCGAGCGCGTCGGGCGTCACCGTCAGGAGCCCGTGATCCACCGGACCGCCGGCCGCTCGCAGCGTATCCAGTTCTCCACCGAAGTACGTGCCGAAGTCGAGACCGAACATGCCCGCCACCGAGGCGCGATCGATCCGGAAGTTGCACATGAGTTGCGTGATGACGTGGCGGCGCACCAGATCGTCCGCCCCGAGCGCGTAGCCGCGCTCGATTGGAAACCGGCCGCCGTCGAGGGCCGCGTAGTAGCTGGTCAGCTTCTTGACGTTCTGCGCGAAGGCGCCCTGCACGTCGCCGATGGCCGACACGCCGATGCCCAACACGTCCGACGCGGGCTGCGTCGTGTAGCC
>CAZDXK010000357.1:0-2310 GCA_964509215.1 uncultured Actinomycetes bacterium
GTGAGCCGAACACGACCACCGATCGGTAGTTCATGGAGTGCTTGGGCGTCGAACGCGCCAACACCAGCCCGTCCACGATGGTGGTCTCGATGCAGATCGTCGCGCCGGTCCGGAGCGCGCGGAGGGTGCGGCTGGCTTGGGATCCGTGGACGTAGAGGATGTCGCCCGCGCGGACGTGGATCGTCGGGATCACGCGCGGCTCGCCATCCGGAGTGATCCACGCCAGGTGGCAGATGAGCGCCTCATCCAGGATCGCATCGATCGTCGCACGGTCATACACACCGCGCTCCGGATGACGGTGGACGCGTGTGCGCTGCGAGGGAGCCTCGGTCATGAGCCAGATGCTATCGAGTGCCAGGTTTGCTGAGCCGGTCCTCGCGGTGCTACGTTGCCGACGCCTCGGGGTTACCCGAGGTGGTACGGAAGTCAGCGAAGTCCGGTGAGATCCCGGCGCTGTCCCGCAACTGTGATGCCCCTTCGAGGGCGAGCCAGGTCGCCTGCTCCGTGCCGACGGGACCGTTCTCGGCTGAAGGGCGTCCGTGCGGCGAGCGCCGCCCGGAAAGATCTCTTCATCCTCCGAGAGAAGGAGGATGCTCATGTTCCGAAGGGCGCTCATCGCGTTCCTTGCTCTCACCATCGTGGCGATCCCCGCGTGCGGCCAGGACATCGCACCTGGCGACTCCGCAACATCCCCAAGCCCCACCTCGTCGGCACCGACGCCGTCCCCGAGCGCGTTCCCTGTGACCGTCGGAGGCGTGACGTTCGCGGCTCAGCCCGGGCGGATCGTCTCGCTCTCCGCGACCGCGACCGAGATCCTGTTCGCGATCGACGCCGGAGATCAGGTCGTGGCGGTCGATGACCGATCGAACTATCCGGTCTCTGCTCCGATGACCAAGCTGTCCGGATTCCAACCGAACGTCGAGGCGATCGCCGGCTATACCCCCGACCTGGTCGTGGTGTCGTTCGACCCGGGCGGTCTCGTGAAGAGCCTGAAGGCCCTCGCGATCCCCACACTGATCCAGCCGGCGGCCGCGAGCATGAGGGACTCGTACGACCAGATCGCGGACCTGGGAACCGTGACGGGTCATTCAGACGAAGCGGTCGCGCTCACGGAGCAGATGCGATCGGACATCGCCGAGATCGTCGCGTCGGTGCCCGAGCCGTCGCAGCCGCTAAGCGTCTATCAAGAGCTGGACGACACGTACTACTCGGCCACATCGCAGACGTTCGTCGGGAAGATCTATCGAGCGTTCGGTCTGGAGAACATCGCCGACGCCGCGAACGGGCAGAGTGGCGGCTACCCACAGCTCTCATCCGAGTACATCGTGAGCGCGGACCCGGATCTGATCGTGCTCGCCGATACGAAGTGCTGCGGCCAATCCGCCGAGACGGTGGGTGCGCGCCCGGGATGGTCAAGCATCTCCGCGCTCCACTCGGGAGAGGTTCTCGCGGCTGACGACGACATCGTCTCGCGATGGGGGCCTCGCGTTGTCGACTTCTATCAGCTCGTCGCCGACGCGGTGATCGCGATCCAGCAAGAGATGGCGGCGTGAGGTGGAGGCTGCGACCCCGAACGAAGGCCGTGTCGCCCGGCCCGCGGCCGTCCGCTCCCTCGGGGTTCCGTGGCGATGGGTGCTCGCCTCGCTTGCGATCTTGCTCGTCGCGCTCGTGATCGGTGTGGCGGTGGGTCCGGCTCAACTGAGCCTCGGGGGGATCGCGGGTTCGGTCTTCGCGCGGCTCCCCTTCGTGCACGGGTCGACCGATCTCACGGCACAGCAGGAATCGATCCTTTGGTCGTTGCGGGTCCCGCGCGTGGTTCTGGGCGCCCTCGCCGGGGGGACGCTCGCCATCGCCGGGGCCGCCTATCAGGGCACGTTCCGCAACCCGCTCGCCGATCCCTACCTGCTGGGCGCTGCCGCGGGCGCGGAGTTGGGGGCGACGCTCGCGATCATCTTCCTTCCCGGGCAGGCACTCTTGGGGATCAACCTGGTCGCCGTGGCCGCGTTCGCGGGCGCCTCGCTCGCGGTTGCGGGGGCGTACGTGCTCGGGCGTTCGGCGGGGGGCTTGCGCAGCGTGACGTCCCTGATCCTCGCCGGGGTCGCGATCGCGTCGTTCCTGACGGCCATACAGACGTACGCGCAGCAGCGCAACGCCGACCAGATCAGGCAGGTGTACGCGTGGCTGCTGGGCCGGCTCCAGACGGCAGGCTGGCAGGGCCTCTCGCTGGTCGCGCCGTACGTCGCCATCTGCGTCGTCGTCGTGGTCGCGCACCGGCGCGTGCTGGACGTGCTCCAGTTCGGGGACGACGAG
>CAZDXK010000358.1:0-2309 GCA_964509215.1 uncultured Actinomycetes bacterium
CTAGCCTACCGGACGTGAGCCGGTACCTGGGCGCCGCACCGGGCTTCCTGGTCGCAGTGGACCTTCCGCCGGGCCCCGCCTGGTTGGACGTGATCGCGGACCTCTGGGACGAGGGGGCGGCCATCCTGCCCCTCGACGCACGCCTGAGCGACCGAGAGCGACGGGCGATCGTGGATCTGGCGCGCCCTGCGTCCCTCGTCACCGCCGGCGACGAGGTGCTGTTCGCGGATACCGCCCCCCCTCAGCCCGGTCGCGCCGGACTCGTGGTGGCGACGTCCGGCACCGGCGGCCGCCCGAAGCTCGTCGAGCTGTCCCGCGCCGCGATCACCGCAGCACTCGGGCTCTCGTTCGCGGCCCTGGGTCCGGAGGCCGGCGGCGAGGCGCTCGAACCGTCGGAGCCCTGGGTGTGTTGCCTCTCGCCCGCGCACGTCGGAGGGATGCTCGTGCTGTTGCGGCACGTGGTCTCCGATTCGCCGGTGACGGTCCTTGACCGGATAGGTCTCGACCCGCTCGACCCCATGCGGGGTGTTCCCCCTGGCGCGCACGTCGCGCTCGTGCCGACGATGCTCCGTCGCCTGGTCGCCGTGGGAGCCGACCTCTCAAGGTTCGGGATCCTCCTGGTCGGGGGCGCGGCGCTCGACGCCGGCCTCGCGGAGCAGGCGGAAGACCGCGGCGGCCGCACCGTGTCGACCTACGGCCTCACGGAGACGTGCGGCGGCATCGCCTACGGCGGGCGGCTCTTCGACGGAACCCGGGCGAGGATCGAAGCCGACGGAAGCATCGAGCTCCACGGTCCCACGGTCATGGAGGGCTATCGGCACGATCCGGCCTCCACGGCGGCCGCGTTCACGCTCGACGGTTGGCTCCGCACCGGCGACGCGGGCGGGCGAGAGCGGGACGGGCGCCTTCGGGTCGACGGTCGTTCGGATGAGGTGATCCGGACGGGCGCCGAGACCGTGTGGCCGCAGGAGGTCGAGGCCGCGCTCCGCGACCATCCGAAGGTGATGGACGTCGCAGTAGGCGGTACGCCGCACCCCGAGTGGGGACAGCAGGTCGTCGCGTTCGTGGTGCCGATGCACAGCGGCGATCCACCCAGCCTGGAGGAGCTCCGGGACCATGCCGCGGAGCGGATCGCGCGGTTCAAGTCGCCCAGAGCCGTCGTGCTGCTGACCGACATCCCCCGCACGGCATCGGGCAAGATCCGCCGGGGGGCGCTACCGGGCTGACCCCCGCGAAGACATACGAAGGCCCGAGCCCGGGAGGGGTGGGCTCGGGCCTTCGATCTTGGCGGGATCACCCAAGGGGGTAGCGATCCCGGATGCGGCTCCGCTGCCAGGCGTCCGCATCAAGAGCTTCGGCGTACGGACCCGTCACGGTTGATACCCCTGAACGGGTAATAGCCGAAGGTCTGAGTCCCTTGTCACCTCCTAGAAGTCGATCCTGGGCGAGCCCGACCCGGTGATCGTGGCGTTCGAGCACGGGTTGCCGGCGGCGTCGTACGCCCCGGCCGACGCTTGCCATGTGGTGGGCGTGGGAACGATGACGATATTCGTCGTGCCGCTCGGGGTGCCCAGCACGATCGCGACGGTGTTGCCGAGCATCGTGATCGCCGAGCCCGTGAAGTTGCGGGTGCCGGGGACGTAGTTCTTCCGCAGCCGGACGATGCCGAAGTTGAGGTTGCCGGCGGGACCTCGGACGCGGAGCCGGTCGTTGGCGCCGTTGTTCGTGATCCGAACCGTGACGGTGGTGGGCGACCCTCCGTCCCAGCCGGGAACGAGCGACTCGGGGTCGATAGGTTCGTTCCACGTGTACGTGACGCTGTCTCCTTGCTCGGCCCGCCCGACGGTCCCCCCAACCCGGTTGGCCGACGTCATGTTGACGGGAGCCGGTCCCGTGTTGTCGACGATGACCGTGAACCCGGTCTGCGTTTGCGAGTGGGCCGGGACGGCGACGTCTGCCATCGTGAAGGCATAGGTTCGCGTCCCGTTCGCCATCGGCGTGATCGCCGTACGCACGGCGCTCCGGTAGTTGTACGGCACGCCCCCGGCCGAGAACGCGCCCGCCGTCATCGGCACGGCGCCGCCGCCGGTCGAGAGGGCTGACACGTTGGCGGTCACGGTTCCCACGCCTACCGGCGGATTCCCTCCGTCGTCGATCTGCGCGTAGACGTAGAACTGCCCACCCTGGCGGATCGTGCCGGTGAGGAAGCCGACGGTCTTCGCGATGACGGTGCGCGTGACGCGCGGCGGCTCCCAGTCGGCGGCGGCGATGAACCGGTTGGCCCCGTCGGTCGTCGTCGCCGAGAACGC
>CAZDXK010000359.1:0-2298 GCA_964509215.1 uncultured Actinomycetes bacterium
GGTGATGATGCGCGGGACGTTCGCGAACATCCGGCTCCGGAATGAGATGGCGCCCGGCACCGAGGGGCCGTGGACGACGTTCCTTCCGGGCGGCGACGTCATGACGGTGTTCGACGCCGCGGGGCGTTACCGGGAGGCAGGTGTGCCGCTCGCCGTGATCGCCGGCAAGGAGTACGGAACCGGCTCCAGCCGTGACTGGGCGGCGAAGGGACCGGCGCTCCTCGGCGTGCGGTTCGTGATCACGGAGAGCTACGAGCGCATCCACCGGAGCAACCTCGTCGGTATGGGCGTGTTGCCGTTGCAGTTCGCGCCGGGGGAGTCGGCGAATTCGCTCGGCCTCACCGGACGGGAGACGTTCTCCGTTCGTGGGCTGGAGGACGGCGTGTCGCCGGGGATGCAGGTCGCGGTCGAGGCCGTCGGAGAAAGCGGCGCAACGTGTGCGTTCACCGCTACGGTGAGGATCGACGGCGCGGCCGAGGTGGCCTACTTCGCGAGCGGCGGCCTCCTCAGGATGGTGTTGCGAGAGTTGCTGGAGCGATAGGGCAACCCCGGGGCCGTTCTCAACCCTCCGCGAGCTCTCGAGCGATCTCATCTGCCCACACGCTGATGGCGTTCCAGTCGCGGAAGTCGCCCTCGGGCGCCTGCACGGCCTTCACCATCATCCGCTCGCCGAACGCGAGCTTGCCGCGATCCAACGCGCCGAAGAACATGCGATGCGCTCTGGGGCGCAGCGTCTCGGTCAGCTCGGCGAGCTGTCGCGGCTGCTCCTCCTCGTCGTGGATCACCGTCCCGAGCGGCCCGCTGCTGAAGAGCCAGACCGGCATCCTCGAAAGGACATCGGCGTTGGCCTCCGCGAAAGCGGTCGCCTCCTTCATCCACGATCCGGCGTAGACCGCGCTCCCCAGCACGAGCGCCTGGATGCCGTTCAGATCCACCTCATCCGTCAGTCGAACCGCCACGGCGTCGTGTCCGAGTTGGTGGAGGCGTTCCGCGATGGCCTCCGAGATGCCCTCGGTCGAACCGTGCTTGCTCGCGCACGCGACCATGACGCGCATGACGTTCGCCTCCCTTCTCCCTCTCTCTGGTCAGTCTGCTCCGGCCCGATCTCACACGGTGGGTCCAGACGGCTCCCTCCTCCCGGGCCCATCGACCCTCCCCGAGGCTCGGCTCATGGGTACCGCGCGACCCTGCACGCTAGGCTCCCGATGTGACCGACCCTGTCCAGGACCGGGATCGCGCCGATCTGTTGATCGAGGCCGGGCTGGCGTTGGCCTCGGAGCGTTCCCTCGAGGCCGTCCTGCAACGCATCGTCGAGCTGGCCGTCGACATCACCGCCGCTCGCTACGGCGCGATAACCGTGTTGGCCCCGGACGGTCGCATCGACGAGTTCATCACCGAAGGGATCACCGACGAGGAGCGAGCCGCCATCGGCGACCCGCCGACGGGACACGGGATCCTGGGCCTGTTGATCAGCGAGGCACGTCCTCTGCGGCTCGCGGATATCGCCGCCCACCCGTTGTCGGTCGGGTTCCCGCCCCACCACCCCCCGATGCGTTCGCTCCTCGGCGCCCCGGTCCTCGCCCGGGGCAAGATCTTCGGAAACATCTACGTGACCGAGAAGCAGGGGGAGGGCGAGTTCTCGATCGACGACGAGCGCGTGCTCCAGGTGCTGGCCACCCAGGCGGGTGTGGCCGTCGAGAACGCCCGGCTGTACGAGGAGATGGTCCGTGCACAGGACGAGGTTCGCCGGCTCGAGGTCCTGGACGAGCGGGAGCGGATCGCGAAGGAGCTCCACGACGGCGTGATCCAGTCCCTGTTCGCCGTCGGTATGAGCCTGCAGGGCGCGGCCGCGCTCGTGCAGGACGAGGGGATCTCCGTACGGATCGAGGGAGCGGTCGAGGATATCGATCGCGCGATCCGGGACCTCCGCAACTACATCTTCGGCCTGCGGCCCGGGATCCTGGCGGATCGCCAGCTGGATCAGGCGCTTCGCGAGCTCGGCGCCGAGTTCGAGCGGCGCTCAGGCGTCGTGACGGTGGTGGACGTCGACCCGGGTATCGCCGCGGAGCTCGCCTCGCTCGCGTCGGACGTGGTGCAGGTTGCCCGAGAGGCTCTCTCAAACGTCGGCCGGCACGCCGAGGCCACGACCTGTCGCGTGTCGCTCCGCAGGGGAGCGCAAGGAGCGATCCTGATGATCGACGACGACGGCCGTGGATTCGAGCCCGGATCCGTCGTGGAGGGCATGGGCATCGGGAACCTCCGCGACCGGGTCACGTCGCTCGGCGGCTCGCTCGACAT
>CAZDXK010000360.1:0-2294 GCA_964509215.1 uncultured Actinomycetes bacterium
TCAACCGCACGACGCCGCGGACGCAGTCGGCGCTGCTGGAGCCGATGGAGGAGCGCCAGGTGACGGTCGAAGGCATGACGCACCCGTTGCCGAAGCCGTTCGTGGTGATCGCGACCGAGAACCCGATCGATCAGCATGGGACCTATCCGCTGCCCGAGGGGCAGCTCGACCGGTTCTCCCTGACGGTATCGGTCGGCTACCCGGAGCGTTCCCGCGCCGCCGAGATCGTCCGGCGGCAGTTGCTCCGTCATCCGATCGAGGACCTCGAGGCAGTGATGGGCCCTCAAGACATCGTCCGTTGCCAACGGGCGGTCCGCGAGGTCCACGTGGACAAGACCGTGATCGACTACGTGGTCGCTGTCGTCCACGCCACGCGGACCGCGCCCGAGGTCGCGCTGGGCGCGTCGCCCCGCTCGATGATCGCGCTCACCCGATGCGCGCAGGCCCGCGCGATCAGCGAGGGTCGAGACTTCGTGCTTCCCGACGACGTGAAGGCGTTGGCTCCGGCGGCGCTCGCTCACCGGCTGATCCCACGGCAGGGCCGGAGCAACGCGGGCGTAGGGCGAGAGGTGGTCCGCCGGGTCCTCGACGAGGTCGCGGTGCCGCTCGGCGTCGTCGGGAGGTCCTGACCATGCGCCTGCGCAAGCGGGCCGCCGGACTCGCCCTGGGGGCAGGCATCCTCTTCCTGCTCGGAACGAACGTGCAAGCCGGGTGGCTGTTCGTCCTGTGCGCTTTGCTGTTGGGCACGCTCTTGTCCGGCCTGATCCTGCCGGGGCGCATGCTCCGCGGGATCGAGGTCGAGCGGCGTGCCCCCGCTGAGGTCGTCCAGGGTGAGGAGGCGTTCGTCGACCTGATCGTCACGAACCGGGCGGGCGGCGTGCGGCTGGGGCTGACGATCGACGATCCGCACGTAGCGCGGACGAGCCTGTACCTCACGAAGGTGTCGCCTGGCGAACGCGTCGAGCTCGTCACCGTGCGCCCGGCGCGCAAGCGGGGCGTGCAGGAGGCCTCGGAGGTCACGCTCCGGTCCGCGGCGCCGTTCGGCGTCGCGGAACGGCGCCGCACGCTCGTCGTGGCCGGCAGCACGATCGTGCTGCCGGCCGTCGTCCGTTTGGGTCCGCTCCCGTTCCTGGCTTCGGCTTCCGAACCGAGCCGGTCCTCCCGGTCCATCGCACACAGAGGGTCCGGGCCCGAATACCTGGGGATCCGCGAGTACCGCCCGGGGGACAGCCCGCGCCATGTGCACTGGGCCTCGACGGCTCGCACGGGAACGATCATGGTCCGCGAGCTCGAGGAGGAGCGCTCGCGGCGCGTAGCGATCGTCGTCGACACGCTCACGGATGTCGGCGAGGAGGGGACCCCGCTCGACGCCTGTTGCACCGCGGCCGCTTCCATCGCTCGCGTCGCGTTCGCAGAGGGACATGGCATGCGGATGATCGCCGCGGGTCCGGGACGGTCGGTCGATGTGTCGGACGATGTCGACGAGGGGTCGCTCCATCGCCGTCTCGCCGCGATCCAGCCGGATGGCGCACCGCTCGCCGAGGTCGTGGGCAAGGGCGGAGAGGCGTTCCGGGACGTCGACGTGGTCGTGCTCGTCTTCCCCACCTGGCGGGCGAACGGCGACGGAGCGCTCGTACGCGCGATCGAGGCGCTGACGGCCGCTCGCACGTCCGTCGTCGCGGTCCCGGTCGAGGTGGGGCCGGAGGATGCGAGACGGATGGCGGCGATGAAGGCCGAGGACGTCGACACGTTCGTCGCCGCGATCGCCCGATCCGGCGCGGACGTCTATCCATGGCGGCACGGCGAGACGCTCGATGCCGCTCTCACCCAAGAACCGGTAGCGACGCGATGACCGCCGCCACATCCGTCCGTGCACGGATGCGACGTGCCCCGGGAGCCCCGGAAGATTCCGTCGCGATGCGCGTCGCCGTGGCCGGCGCCGTGGAGGTGGCGATCCTCGCCGTGGTCGCACAAGGCGGGGTGAACGGCGCGGCGGCGATCCTGCCGCTCGTCATGGCACCGGTCGGCTACATGTTCTCCTACAAGCAGCGCCACCACTCGAACATCACCACCAAGGTGTTGCTGTCGGTGGGGCTGCTCGGCGCGTTCGTGGCGTTCCTGCAGAGCGTCCAGCTGGCCGGCTCGGTCGACCAGGCCCGCGTGCCGCTGGCGTCGCTGTTCCTGTGGGTCCAGGTGCTCCACGCGTTCGACGTCCCCCGCCGGCGCGACCTTGCGTTCTCCATGGTCTCCAGCGTGATCCTGATGGCGGAGGCCGGCGCGCTCTCGCTCTCGTC
>CAZDXK010000361.1:0-2291 GCA_964509215.1 uncultured Actinomycetes bacterium
GCTGAACCTGGTTCCCGAGCGCGTGTTCGGCGTGGATCTGGTTCGTTGGGTGCAACGGTGGCTCCTCGAGGCCGCGGGATCCGACGGGGCCGAACCGTCTCAAGGCGGTGTTCGGCGAACTCTCGGCTAAACTCGTCGTTCGTGACTCCCCGCAACCGCTCCCGTTCCGTCGTGCTCTTCACGCTCGCCCTCTCACTGGCGCTGCTCGCTTCGTGCGGCAGCGCCTCGGCGCCCGCCGCTACGTTGGGCACCATCGACGTCACCGACGCCCAGCTCGCGCACGAGATGGACCTCTTCGGGTTCCTGGCGGGCCTCAACCAGCAGCCGTGCGGCATCTCGGACGGGAACGAGACCACGGACGCGGCGTGCGCTCGGTTCGCGCTCACGAACCTCGTCCAGGAGCACTTCGTGGGGACGTACGCGGTCGCCAACGACATCGACGTGACCGAAGCGCAGGTGGCGCAGACCGTCACGCAGCTCGACGACAGCCTGGGGAAGAAGTCGGTGAACGATCAGCTGGCCGCGCATCACCTGACGCGCACGGATCTGGACGAACTGGCGCGGCGGATCCTGCTCTTCGGCGAGGTGCAGACCGCCGTCGCCGCCGACGCCACCTCGGACGCCGATCTACGGCAGCAGTACCAGGACGGCATCGCGAGCTACACGACCGTTCAGGTGGACCACATCCTGGTGAAGACGAAGGCGGAGGCCGACGACGTCTACTCGCAGGTGACCGTGCCCGGTGCGACGGAGCAGGACTTCCTTGACCTGGCCAAGCAGGTCTCGACCGATCCCAGCGCCGCTCAGAACTCCGGCAGCCTCGGGTCCGCGGTCGCGTCCACGTACGTACCCCCGTTCGCGGCAGCGGTCCTGGAGATGGGGCCGGATGAGATCTCGAAGCCCGTCCACACCGACTTCGGCTGGCACGTGATCCGCATGGTGAAGAAGGACGTGCAGTCCTTCGACTCGGTGAAGCAGAGGCTGATCGACGCCGGCGCCTCCTCCGTCTTCGACGACTGGCTGCGGGAGCAGGTCGGGAACGGCGCGGTCGAGATCAACCCGAAGTACGGACGGTTCGACGCCGAGACGCTGGAGGTCTCGCGCATCTCGAGCACGGAGACCGGCAGCGCCTCGCCGTCGGCGAGCCCCTCCGCGTGAGCGAGGAGCTCACCCACGTCCCCGAAGGTCCCGTCCCTGCCAGCCAGGGCGGAGCGCGCCTCCTCGATCTGATCCGCGTCCAGGCGCGCCTGCGTGCTCCCGGAGGCTGCCCGTGGGACGCCGAGCAGACGCATCAGACGCTCGCGCGCCATCTGCTCGAAGAGACCCACGAGCTGCTCGAAGCGATCGACGCCGGGGACTCCGAGGCGATCCGGGACGAGCTCGGCGACCTGCTGCTGCAGGTCACGTTCCACGCGCAGATCGCGTCGGACGACGGGCGGTGGGACGTGGACGACGTCGCGCAGGGTCTCGTCGAGAAGCTGGTCCACCGCCACCCGCACGTGTTCGGCGAGGTCGAGGTGAGCGGATCCGACGAGGTGCTCGTGAACTGGGAGAAGCTCAAGGCCGAAGAGAAGGCCAAGGAAACGGGTGGCTCCACGCAGATCCAGGACGACATCCCGGCGACGCTTCCGGCGCTCGCGCGCGCGAGCAAGGTGCAACGTCGCGCGGCCGGGTGGGGCTTCGAGTGGCGCTCGCCGCAGAGCGCGTTGGCCGCGCTCCGCGAGGAGGTCGACGAGCTCGCGTCCGCGATCGAGGCTGAGGATCGGGACAACGCCGAGGAGGAGGTCGGCGACGTGCTCTTCTCGGTGGTGGCCGTCGCGCGCAAGCTCGGTGTCGACGGCGAGAGCGCGCTCCGCCGGACGATCCGGGGCTTCGCCGAACGGTACGAGCGCTTCGCGGCCGCCGTGGCGCAGCGTGGGCTCGATGTGGACACCATGTCCGAGTCCGAGGTGCGAGCGTTGTTCCGCGAGGTTCGATGACGACGGATGGCGCGAGCGGTGCGATCGTCGAGCGCGCCGACATCGTGGCCGCACGCGAGCGCATCCGGGAGCACGTCCGGTCGACGCCGGTCTTGGAGACGGGCTCAGGCGCTTTCGGGCTCGACACGTCGCTCACGTTGAAGCTCGAGCTGCTGCAGCACACCGGTTCGTTCAAGCCCCGGGGAGCGTTCAACAAGATGCTCGCGTCCGACGTCTCCGGCGCGGGGGTGGTCGCGGCATCCGGCGGGAACTTCGGCTTGGCGGTCGCCTACGCCGCCCGGTCGCTCGGTCACCGCGCCGAGATCTTCGTCC
>CAZDXK010000362.1:0-2273 GCA_964509215.1 uncultured Actinomycetes bacterium
ACTCGGGCCACGCATGCGCGAGGACGCCGTTGATCACGCGCTCGTCGACACCGGCCTCTCGGAGCCAGCCCTCGGCCACGCGCGCGTGGTTCGCCGCGTCGTCGCCGGTGTGGTCCTGATCCAGGTCGTGGAACAGCCCGGTGAGGCCCCACAGGTCCTCGTCCTCCCCGAACCGCCGAGCGAGGGCACGCATCACGCCCTCCACCGAGATGAGATGGCGGACGGTCGTCTCCTTCAGGCACTTCTCTCGCGCGAGCGCATGCGCGCGTTCTCGATCCATCACGGCACCTCCGGCGCTCGCAGGTGGAACGGCACGCTCGTCACCACGACGTTCGGCTCGAACAGCAACAGGCGCTTGAAGTAGAAAGCCGTCTGATTGTGGAGCAAGTTCTCCCACCAGTGCCTCGGGATGAACTCGGGCAGCACGACCGTCGCGATCGTGTCGCCGTGCCGGGTGTACTTGCGGATCTCTGAGAGGAGCGGCTCCCCGAACTCTCGGAAGGGCGCCTCGACGAGGACGAGCGGGACGTCGATCCTGCGCTCGTGCCATTCATCGATCACGCTCTCGGTCTCCTCCGGATCGGAGACGAAGAACATCCCCTCGAGTCTCGTCGGCCGAAGCGACTTCGCGTAGATGAGGGCCCTGACGGTCGCGTCGTGGACGGCTGAGACCGGGACGAGCACGACGCTGCGCTCGGGCTCGACCGGGTGATCCCTGTGGGCGCTCGCGATCTCCATCTCCTCGGGGACCAAGGGCACGTCGGTCACGACCACCCCGGGCTCGAACAGGAGCGAGGTCTTGAGACGCAGCGCCTTCCGGTCGCGGACGAACTGCAGCCATGACCTCCCGCGAAGCTCCTCAGCGATCACCACCGTGACGAAGTCCTCGGGACGCCGAGGGACGGCTTGGATGTAGGTGCGGAGCGACCGAAGGAGCTTGTCGTCGCCATCCGCGAGCAGCTCCAGACGTCCCAGGCGTGGGGCGGACGTCTCCCAGGCCGCGGCGGTCTCCGCGAACCGCTCTGGCGGGCCGATGAACAGTGGATGCACAACCTCCGGACGCAGCGCCCGGAGGTAGCTCACGGCGTCGAGCGTCGCGGTGTCGAGCTCCTTCACCAGGAAGATGAAGGTGTTCTTCGCCTCCTGGTCGGCGGTGAGCCGTCGCGCCCGGAGCATATGACCGACGCGCTCGTAGTGGCGGTACACGGCGAGGAAGAACAGGATGATGATCGGCATCGCGGTGATCACGATCCACGCGCCGCGCGCGAACTTGGTGATCGTGACGATGACGAGGACCACACCGGTCGTCGCCGCACCGATCCCGTTGATGATCGCGCTCCGCAGCCAGCGCCCCTCGCGCAGCCGCAACCACCGCCGGACCATCCCGGCCTGCGACAGCGTGAACGCCGTGAACACACCAACGACGTAGAGCTGGATCAACCGCGTCAGGTTGGCGTCGAATGCGTAGATCAGCAGGCACGCGAGCACCGCCAGGACCAGGACGCCGTTGGAGAAGACCAGCCGGTCGCCGCGGTTGCGGAACTGCGACGGCATGAAGCGGTCGCGCGCGAGGATCGCGGACAGCCGTGGGAAGTCCTGATAGGCGGTGTTCGCGGCAAGGATCAGGATCCCGGCCGTGAACCCCTGCAGCAGATAGAACAGGAACCCGCCGCCGAAGACCGTCTGGCCGATCTGCGCAAGGACGGACACCCCTTCGAACCCCTCGCGCACGCGTACCTCGAGCTCCCGGGCGAGGTAGGTGATCCCGAGGAACATGCTGATGCTGATCGATCCCATGATCGCCAGCGTCGAGGCGGCGTTCTTCGCTTGCGGGCGGCGGAACGCCTGGACGCCGTCGGCGATGGCTTCGACCCCTGTGAGCGCCGTGGCGCCGGAGGCGAAGGCGCGAAGGATCAAGAACAGGCCGAGCGCCTGATGCTCCGGCAGCGCGAGGTCCGCCGTCTCGGCCGTCGGGCAGGCGGACAGGCACTGGACGAACCCCGCCGCGAGCGTCAGGTACACCATCGCGACGAAGCCGTAGGTCGGGACGGCGAACACCCTGCCGGCCTCCTTTACGCCCCGAAGATTGGCGAGCGTGATCAGCGCCACGAACCCGATCGCGATCGCCACTCGGTGCTCCTCGAGGCTCGGGGCGGCCGAGCTGACGGCGATCGTTCCCGCCGTGAACTCATCAGCTTTGGCCAATCACGAGAAATACAGATGGCACGCCGCGTCGCGACTCCCACTGAGTGGCACGACCTCTGGTCTGTCGG
>CAZDXK010000363.1:0-2273 GCA_964509215.1 uncultured Actinomycetes bacterium
TAGCCCGACGGCCTGCACCGACACGGGGACGACCGCGGCGAGGCCCACCCCTTGCGCGAGCCGCGCCACCGCCAGGACGCCGAGGCTCGGGGCGAGAGACAGCATCACCGACGCCCCCAGAACCAGCAGGCCGGCGGCGACGATCAGCCGGCGCGGCCCGAGCCATGCCGACGCCGCGCCGGCCAGGGGCATCGTGAACGCCATCGCGACGTTCAGCAGCACCACGACGACGGCGACGGTCGCGATCGATGCGTCGAACGAATCGGCGATCGCAGCCACCGCCACCGTCACCGACGTGTTAACGACTGTGCCGGCCAGCCCCGCGACGACGAGTTCCGACGTCAGCCACGCGGAAGGCCCACGCTCCGGCGGAGCGTGCTCGTTCGCCTCGGCAGAGGCCGGGTCCGGCCGAACGGGCGGCGTGCTCAGATCTTGTGACCGACCCCTTCGATCACGTGCTTCGTGCTGAGGACCTGCGTGTCCTCCACGGCCTGCACCTTGTGCTTCTGGTTCGGCTTCGCGTGGAACCCCATGCCCGGTTCCAACTCGGCGTGCTCGCCATCGAGGTCCACGGAAAGGTGCCCCGAGATCACGTACATCACCTGCTCGTGCGGGTGTGCGTGCTCCACGGCGCCTTCGCCCGCCTTGAAGTTCAGGCGGCCGACCTCGATGAACTCCCCGGTGACGAGCTCGCCGTAGGCGGTCGAGTACTTCGGCGTGACGGTCTCCTTCTCGATATCGTCGAAGACGAGGAACGGCATGTCCGGTGCTCCCTTCTGTCAGCGGGCGTTCGCCCGACCGAAGTCAGCGCAGATCGCCTGTCTTTTCGTAGATCGGATCCACGAGGTTCTTGAAGCTGATCGCCACGGTGTCCTCGAGGGCCTGCACGGTGTGCTCCGCGTTCGAGGGGTGGAAGCTGCCCTCGCCTGGACCCACCTCGTAGGTCTCGCCGTTGCAGGTCACCCGCAGGCGGCCCTGCACGATGTAGAACACCTGCTCCTCGGCGTGCGCGTGTGTCTTGGCGCCCTTGCCCGAGTCGAACATCGCCTTCGTGACCTCGATGCAGTCGCTCCGCAGCACGGGTCCGCGGGCCTCGGAGTACTGCGGGGTGACGGCGTTGTCGTCGTCACGGTCGAACGTGATCTTCCCCATCATCGTCTCCTTCCTCGTGTTCGGTCTGATCGGGCCCGGCTGCCGGGCCATGCGGGTGCTCAGGTGGCGATCAGGTCGAGTTCTTCGAACTGGCGCAGCACGTCGGCCTTCATCAGCGCGACCTTGTCGTCGGCCGGGTCGCGAGGGTAGGGCAGGTCGACCTCGACGTTCTGCCGGAGTGTGCCACCCTTGGCCAGGATCACGATCCGGTTCGAGAGCTCGACCGCCTCGCCGACGTCGTGGGTCACGAACAACACGGTCTTCTTGGTCTCCTGCCACATCGCGTGCAGCTCTCTGCGCAGCCCCCTGGCCGTGATCGCGTCGAGATGGCTGAATGGCTCGTCCATCAGTAGGGCATCGGGCTCGATCGAGAACGCCCTGGCGATGCCCACCCGCTGCTGCATGCCGCCGGACAGCTGGGCGGGCCAGGCCTTGTGCTGTTCGCCGAGGCCCACCATGTCGAGGTATCTCGAGGCCCGCTCGACCGTGGCAGACGAGCGGTCCTTCTGCACGAACAGCATGTTGTCCATAACGGATCGCCAGGGCAGCAATCGAGGTGCCTGGAACACGTAGCCCACCTGCGCCCGGTTGCCGTTCTCGGTGATCTCCACCTGCCCCCCGCTCGGAATCTCGACGCCGGCCAGGATGTTCAACAGGGTCGACTTGCCACACCCCGACGGGCCCACGATCGAGACGAATGTGTGCCCTGAGGCCTCGAACGAGATGTCGTCGAGGGCCACGACATGGCGATCATGTGTGTCGAAGACTTTCCGCAGGTTCACTACCTTGACCGAAGCCACGTGGTCATGCCTCCTTGGGTCGAGCGATCGTCGTTGGGAGGGTCACGGCACCATCGTCTCCGGGGGTTCATTCACTTCGGCGGCGATCGTGGGGCGCCAGCGGAACACCCGTTTGGAGAGCCGGCCGAACACGAGCCGCTCCACGATGATCGAGAAGATCGCGAAGTAGAGAGCCATCGACACGATCCCCGCGAAGTTGCCGTAGTCGCGGAACTCGGTGATGACGTAGCCGGCACCCGACACCGCCGCGAAGACTTCGGCGAGCACGAGGCCCTTCCATCCGTTCGCGAGGCCGTAGCGCAGCGACGCGAAGAAGAACGG
>CAZDXK010000364.1:0-2254 GCA_964509215.1 uncultured Actinomycetes bacterium
ACTCCTCCACGCGCTCTGCTCCGCCGCGCCGGATCCCGAAGTCGCTCGCCCCGCAGTGCGCGCACCGGCCGGACGCCTCGCACACGACGCACCTCACGAGGCCCTCCTCCGATCGCAGCGGTCCTCCGCAAGCCGCGCAGGCGGCCGCGCGGCCGCACGCGCGACACACCTGCGCGATCCCGTAGCCGGGCAGCGGGGCGAGAACGAACCCCCGATGTGTCTCCCGGAGCGCGCGCATCAGCCGTGGCGCACGCCCCTCAGGTCCGGCTCGCACCACCTCGACGGGCGGCCACCGACGCGTCGCGGGAGCGACCTGCGTGAGCGCGAGCGCGGTCGCCTCCGACGACGGGCACAGAGCCGACAGCACACACACCCCCCCGGCAACACGTGCTCGCTGCAACCCCACGTCGCGCACGTGGTAGTAGGGCGCCCGGTCCTCCCGATGGGCCGGGTGGCTCTCGCGGGCGACGACGATCAGGCCCAGCTTCGTCAACGGGGCGAACACTGCCGGTCGCGTGCCCACGATGACGTCGTACCGCCCCCCCGAGATCTCCAGCCATCGCCGGTATCGAGCCCGCCTGTCTCCCCCGACCAACAGCCCCACGCGCTCGCCGAACGACTCCACGATCGCCGTCGCGGTCGCCGGAACCGGCGCCGCCTCCGGCACCAACACGATCGCCCGCCGCCCGCCGGCAAGACAACGACGAACGATCTCGACGACAGCGGTGACCTCGTCCTCAGGCGCAGGCCGAAGGACGAATGCTCCGGAGCCGGAGGCGACAGCCGCGTCCAGCGCGGACCCATGCCGGTAGCCAGAGAAGAGGTCGGAGGACGGGACCGGGGTGGGGGTGCTGTCGGCGGCCCGCCGCGCGCCAGCCCACTCAGCAACGGCAAGCTCCTCGGAGGCAACGCGAGGTGGCGCCACCCGCCCGATCACCGCGGCCAGCGGAGCGATGTATCGCTCGCTCACCCATCGCATCAGCTCGAGCATCGTGTCGTCGAAGAACCGGACGGGCGAGACGACCTTCTTCACGCTCAGCATCCGCGTCCCGAACGCGTCCGAGGGCCCCAGCACCCATCCGCGGATCGGCCGGCCATGGAACAGCACCTGCACCAACGAACCCAGGCCGGCGTCGAGCTCCTGTGGGAGCAGGTAGGTGAACGGCCGGTCGAGGCTGAGGATCGGGCGGTCGATGCAGACCGCGACGGGGCCCTCCAACCGGCTCCTCGCCAAGAGACCTGTAAGCCTAGCCGACGGCGCGGCGGAGGTCGTCGACGCGGTCGGTCGCCTCCCAGGGGAACTCTTTGCGCCCGAAATGACCGTACGCGGCCGTCTCGCGATAGATGGGACGCGAGAGCCGGAGGTCGCGGATGATCGCCGCCGGCCGGAAGTCGAACAGGTCACGGACCACCGACACGATCGCCTGGGGGTCTGCCTGCTCCGTGCCGAACGTCTCGACCATCATGGAGACGGGATGTGCGGTGCCGATCGCGTACGCCACCTGGAGCTGGCAGCGGTCGGCGAGGCCGGAGGCCACCACGTTCTTCGCGACGTACCGCGCCATGTACGCGCCGGACCGGTCGACCTTGGTCGGGTCCTTGCCGGAGAACGCGCCTCCGCCGTGCGGCGCCATGCCGCCGTACGTGTCGACGATGATCTTGCGGCCGGTGACCCCGGTGTCTGCCTTGGGCCCGCCGATCTCGAACCGCCCCGTCGGGTTCACCATAACCTTCGCCGAGGACGCGTCGATCTCGGGGAACTCGCGGAGCACGGGGTCCACGACCTCGGCCACGATGTCAGGCTTGAGAAGCGTCTCGACGTCGACCTCTTCGCGGTGTTGCGCAGAGATCAGGACCGTGTCGACGCGAACGGGCGTGTGGTCCTCGTACGCGATGCTGACCATGGCCTTGCCATCAGGCCGAAGGTACGGAACGACGCCCGCTCGGCGGACGTCGGCGAGGCGCCGGGCGAGCCGGTGCGCCATGGCGATCGGCAGGGGCATCAGCTCCTCCGTCTCACGGCAGGCGAAACCGAACATCATGCCCTGGTCGCCGGCACCGAGATGGTCGAGCTCGTCCTCGGAATGTCCCTCACGGTGCTCGGTCGAGTCCTCGACGCCCCGGGCGATGTCGGGTGACTGTTCCTGGATCGCGGTCAATACGCCGCACGTCTCGCCGTCGAGACCGAACTTCGCGTCTGTGTAGCCCACCTCGGTCACGGTTCGACGAACCACCGAGGGGATGTCCACCCAGC
>CAZDXK010000365.1:0-2243 GCA_964509215.1 uncultured Actinomycetes bacterium
CCGGCCGCGAGGTGGTAGTTCCCGCCTCCGACGAGGCCCGCCGGCGCTCCGATCAGGTTGTTGCCCGATGAGCCGAGGTCACCGACGATGTCGGCGACGTTGCCGGTGACGATCGTGTTGAACATCGCCATCGGCATGCCGAACGTGGGATCGACTTCGTTCGTCACGCCGTCGCCGTCGTTGTTCGCGATCGTCGAATCGGCAACAGTCACCTCGTTACCGGCGGTCGCGGATCGGTAGATCCCGCCGCCGCCGTTCTCGGCGATCAGATTGCCGGCGACCAGGGCGGTGCTGTCCCTCAGGCTGACCCCGCCACCCTTCACGGCCGAATTCCCGATGAAGCGGTTGTTCAGGATCTGGCCGTCGGCGATGGCCAGATACAGCCCGCCGCCGGAGCCTTCCGAGACGTTGTCGTGCACGTAGTTGCCGCTGAAGGTGATGGATGCCTCTTGGAGCGATGCTCCCGCTCCGTCTTCAGCCGACGTATTGAACGAGATCTCGCTACCGGTGACGGCAAGCTCGGCACAGCAGAACATCCTGATGCCGCCACCCTGATTGTGATGGACGAACGCGTCGCGGATCTGAGCGGTGTCGACGGCGCTGTGGACCTCCACGCCGCCGTGGCCGGCGTTGCGCCGGACCTCGACGTCGATCAGGTTGGTCGATCCGGACGTGCGGGCGAGCACACCTCCGCCCCGGCCGTCGAGCCCACCATCCGCAATCGTCACGTCCTCGATGGTCACTGCATGCCCGCCCGTCACGACAACCCATGAATCGTTCTCGGGAACGGTGCCCCGGATGATCGTGACGCCGGCGCCTCTGCCTCTGAGGTTGACGTTCTGGAGGTTCACTCCCCCTTCATACTCGGCGCCGGCCAGTAGGAGCGTGTCGTTGGGACAGGCGTTCCCGACCGCAGCTGCGAGATCCGCTCCGGCTGGAACGGAGACCAGGTCACCCGCGTTGCTGACCACGATGGTCGCCGTCTTTGTGTCGGTCTGGCCGCCGTAGTCCGCGACCATCAGCTCCACGTCGAGTGTCTCGCACGCTTTCACTTCGACGGTCGCCTGGTCGCTGAAGACGAGGTCGTTGACCGTCCAGCTCTGCGAGCTGATGCCGTCATCGTCGGTTGACGTACCTGTGAGCGTGACCAGGTCGCGGCGCTGCGGCGCCAGTGGTGAGTACGAGAAGTCGGCCGTCGGCGGCGCGTTCACCGACACGACGAGCTGCTTCGTCAAGATGTCGGACGCCCCGGCGGTGTCGAAGACGGTCAGGCTGACGATGTAGGTGCCCGGCTCCGAGTACGCATGGCTCGGGTCCGCCGCGCCTGAGAGCTCCCCGTCGCCGAAGTCCCAGACTCGCGTTTCGATCGCCCCGTCGGCGTCCGTGCTCGTATCGATGAAGTCGAGCGGAATGAGCGCCTTCGGCTGCAGCGGCGCGGTGAAGCTCGCGACGGGCGCCGCGTTCACGGTGCCGCCGCCGCCACCTCCCTCTCCGCCTCCACCGGCGCACGCCTCGCTGGCGGTATTCGGCAGCGTGTAGTGCGTCTCACCGATCCTCACGAGGTGCTCGGTCGGTGTCGTGCTGAGCTCGACGTTGGCGACCGACACCGTCTCGTGCGCAGCGGGCGAAACCTTCACGCCGTCGGAAGTTCGGAAGATCCTGACGTTCTGCTGCGTGGCGGTCGACTGCACTTGGAGCGCGATCAGGTCGCCGCACGGGCTGAACTTCCAGAACGCGGTGCCGCTGAGAGTCGTGGTCACGACCACGACCCCGGTCTCGAGGTTGACGAGAGTCCACTCTGACTGACCGGCGCTCGTGAGATGCGCGTAGACGAAGCGCCCGTCTGTCGGGCTGAACCCCCATGTCGCGGCTCCGAGCGTGTTGTCGTCGCCGGGAGCGGTGTGGAGGATGAACGAGCGCCGGTGCCTGATCGCGCCCGTGTGAGCGTCGAGAATCTCCAGGTTCGACGTCTCGATCCCGGTCGGGCTGGTCGTGACGTACGAGTAGAAGAAGTAGCGCCCGGTGGGACTGAACTGGATCCGCGAGGAGCTCGGCAAGGAGGACCTCTCCCAGAGCTTCTTCGCTGGGCTCTGGCTCAGGTCGTAGAGGAAGACGAAGTGCTGGCCCTGCAGCTGGTAGTGGTAGACAAAGCGGTGGTCGTCGGGGCTGAAGCCCCAGTTCGTCCCCTGGATGTTGCTCAGGACGACCACGTCGTCGGAGGAGCGCTTTACGGTGATCGCGGC
>CAZDXK010000366.1:0-2237 GCA_964509215.1 uncultured Actinomycetes bacterium
GACGTCCCGCCGCCTCCGACGCCGACATCGAGCACGGTCCCGCCCTCGGGGAGCGCTTCGAGGGCGCGTCGGGTCGTCGGCGTCGGCTCCGGGTCGTGAGCCGCCTCGCCTCGCCGGCGGAAGCACTCCGTCGCGAACCCCCACGGTGACTCCGGCGCCTTCGACAGGATCTCGTCGGGGACGGCCCACTCAGCCAGTTGCTCGCGCCACCGGTCCGCCGCCGTCACGGATCCGCTCCATCCTCGAGGTCGCGTCGCACCTCGGCGTCATGCTCTCCCAGCAGCGGGGGCGGCGTTCGGGTCGGAGGCGCCACGCCGTCGAACCGGATCGGGCTCGCGACCAAACGGAGCAACCCTCGCACGGGATCGTCGACGCGCTCCACCAGGCTCACACCTTCCGTGGACGCGAATACCTCGTCCATCGTCATGATCGGCGCGCACGGGACCCCAGCCTCGTCCAACAGCGTGAGCCATCCCTGCATGCTTCGTTGAGCGAAGACGTCGGCGAGCAGCGGGATCAGTTCGTCGCGATGCACGACGCGCGCTTCGTTCGTGGCGAACCGCGGGTCCTCGGCCCATGACGCGTGCCCCACCACCTCGCACGTCCTGGCGAACAGCCGGTCGTTCCCGGCGGCCAGGATGAACGGCCGGTCGCTCGCGTGGAACGACTGGTAGGGCACGATGTTCGGGTGCGCGGTCCCCATCCGCCCCGGGACCACGTCGCTGATCAGGTAGTTGGCTGCCTGGTTCACCATGGCGGCAACGCTTGCATCGAACAGCGCGACGCTCACATGGCGGCCGCGCCCGGTGACGTCGCGTTCACGGAGCGCCGCCAGCACCCCCACGGCCGCGTACAGGCCGGTGATCACGTCGAGCAAGGCGACACCCGCCTTGACCGGCTCGCCGTCCCGTTCGCCGGTGACGCTCATCAGTCCCGACATGGCCTGCACGATGATGTCGTAGCCGGGCCGCGACGCCGTTCCCAGGGTGTCCGTCCCGAACGCGGTCAGCGAACAGGTCACCAGTCGGGGATGGGCCTCACGGAGGTCCTCGAGCGCCAGGTCGAACCGTGCCATCAACCCCGGCCGGAAGTTCTCGATCAGCACGTCGGCTGTTGACACGAGGCGACGGACCAGCGAGACGCCTTCAGGACTGCCGAGGTCGGCCGTCACCGACCGCTTGTTGCGGTTGAGCGAGAGGAAGTAGGCGGCATCGTCTCCGGCGAAAGGCGGCCCCCAGTGCCGGGTGTCGTCGCCCTCGCCGGGACGCTCGACCTTCACCACGTCGGCCCCGAGGTCGGCGAGCACCATGGTGCAGAGCGGCCCGGCCAGGATGCGTGAGAGGTCGACCACCCTCACGCCGGCCAAAGGAGCAGGAGCCGAGGCGGTCGGGAGCGGTTCGTTGGGGTTCGCCATCGGACTCGGCGAGAGGCTACACGAGCACCCCACGAAAAGCGGAACCGCCGAAACCCGAAGGCTCCAGCGGTTCCGGGGGATTTGTACAACGGTGCGGCTCCGACCGTCAACCCGGACCAGCGATTCTTGTCACTCTTTCTCGGGTTCGCGCCCCTAGCCACGACAGTGGTTGATTGGGCATGATTGCCCGGATGAACCCACAGAGCCTGGACCGGGCGAACGCGTTCCTCGCCTCCGTCGCCGCGAGGACGGAGGTCGGCGGGGTCCTGCCCGGTACCCCGGCCGATATCGGCCACGAGCTGGCCTTCCCGGATGCGTTGTCGACCGCCCGAGCGGTCAGGGCACTGATCGCCCGCCGGCGACTCGAGGCCGCCGAGGGCTCCTATCGGCTGCTCGATGCCCGTCCCGTCGACGCCGGTGAGCGGGAGGTGCTCGGCCGCCGGCCGCGGAAACGCCGCGATAAGGCGATCTCACCGACGGCGCGTGGGGCCTCGTCATCGTCGTCCCCGTCTCCGATGTACTCAGACGTGGGGCGTGCGGCGGTCGATCGCCTGGTGGAGTTGGGCCGTGAGGTCGCGGCGCTCCGCGCCAGCCTCCGAGCCGCGAGGGAGGAAGCGCGGGCATCGCGGGAGGCGCGTGTGGGAGCCGAGCAGCGCGCGGAGGTCTTGGGGGCCAAGGTCCGCGAGTTCGAGGCCCGGGCCGACATGGCCGAGGCGAACCTCCGGACCCTGCTGGCGTCGGTGCGGGGTCGCGAGGCGCAGCGCGACGCGCCGGTCGGGGATTCCGAGATGGAGGCGATCCTCGGCGTGCTGAAGGGCGGCGA
>CAZDXK010000367.1:0-2237 GCA_964509215.1 uncultured Actinomycetes bacterium
GGCACGGCTGCCCGATCGGCGACCTCGAGGAAGCTCGCAGCAAACTTCACCTTCTGGCGGCGGCGCGGCGAGGACAGATACACCAACTCGAATCGCTCGCGCGTGTCTGTGGGCATGGTGCCACGCACGTAGGCGTCGACGAGACCGTCCTCCACGACGCCCAAGCGCGCCGCGACCTCCTCGTCGGCAATGCTCATCTCGTCGAGGCGCTCGGTGTCCTCGTCCGGAAGGAGCCCCAACAGGTACTGTACGAGCTGCTGGTCGTCGTGTCCTGATTCATGTGGCGCAGACATGTCTCATCCTGACTGGACCGCTCATTCGCATAGGATGAAATGCCATCAAAGCTGTCGTCGCTCCTTGCAGCACGCCTCCACACCGGCTTCGAGGGTTGCGCGGATACGGCAGGCTCGAATGGCCAGGGCATTCATCGTGACGCCCAGCCGTTTCGCCATCTCACGGCGCCGCTCGATCTTCTGCCGTCGGGTGTCGCGATAGTACTCGACGACCAGGTCGCGCTGCTCCGGCTTCAATGCCTGCAAGCAGCGGTCGAGGCACTCGAGGCGCTGCTCGCGGATCGCGAAGGCTTCGTCCGGCTCCGGAACGTTCACACTGCGCGCAGTCGAGGCTTCGGCGCTCCGCGGCTCGTCGAGCGGGACGTGTACGTGGTCTCGCCGGAAGTCCTCGAGCAAGACGAATCGCGCGACCACGTAGCAATAGCGAGCTGGTGGCGTCACCGCAATCGCGCCGGTCTTCTCCAGGGTCATGCCGACGCGGTTGAGGGTCTCGTCGGCCAGTTCGTCCGCCGATAGGCGATTACGCCGATCGAAATAGACGACGAGCCGCCGGCGCATCTCGAGGTATCTCTCGCCGTGGGAATCGACGCCATCGTCGAGCCACTCGAGCAATCGGTCGAAGGCGAGCGGCGTGAGTCCTCGATCTTCTCGCAAGGTGTTGAGTGAAGGCACTTTGCGTGCTGCTCTTTCGTGGGTCGAGCCCGACCCTGAATAGTACACGAACCCTGCCGTTGGCCGCCGAAAGGAGTGGGTCCAGAAAGGTTTCCACCGAGTTCAGCCTATTTGGGTATGCACAAGCTTCGCCAGGGCGCCGTCGCGTGCGTCGCGGTCATCCTTTCCGCCTGTTCGGGCGTCGGGCCCGGCGGAGCGTCGGCACCGACAGACACCGCCCACGCCCCGACCGGTCGTGCGAACGCCGCGCCGACGCTCGATGGCGTGCGGCGCAAGGGCTTCGTCCAATGCGGCGTGAGCACGGGGATCGCCGGGTTCTCCACGGCCGACGCGCAGGGGCAATGGCGAGGTCTGGACGTCGACGTCTGCCGCGCGATTGCCGCCGCGGTCTTGGGCGATGCGACCAAGGTGCGGTTCACGCCGCTGACGGCCGCGCAGCGCTTCACTGCCCTTCAGACCGGCGAGATCGACGTGCTGTCACGCAACACCACCATCACGTTCCAGCGCGATATCCAACTCGGCATCGAGTTTCCAGCGACCAACTGGTATGACGGCAGCGGCTTCCTCGTGCGCAAGGCGCTCGGCGCGAAGTCGGTCAAGGACCTCGATGGGGCGACGATCTGCATGACGCCCGGCACGACGAACGAGCTCGACGTCGCCGACTACTTCCGCAAGAACAAGCTCACCTTCACACCCGTCGTGATTGAGCGACTGGAAGAGGCGACCAACGCCTACTTTGCCGGGCGCTGCGACGCCTTCGCTCAGGACCAGTCCTCGCTCGCGGCGGTGCGTGAGCGCGCGCCGAGCCCCGCCGAACACGTCCTGCTGTCCGAGGTGATCTCCAAAGCGCCGTTCGGCCCGGGCGTCATGGCCAACGACATGCGCTGGGTGGAGGTCGTGCGCTGGTCGGTCTTCGCGATGATCGACGCCGAGGAACTGGGTCTGAGCTCCACCACCATCGAGCAGGCGCTGGCCAGCGACGATCCAGATGTGCAGCGTTTCGTCGGCAAGACCGACGGGCTCGGCGCCATGCTCGGTCTCGATGCCGACTGGGCGGTCCAGATCGTCAGGCAGGTCGGCAACTACGCCGAGAGTTTCGATCGGAACATCAAGCCGCTGGGGATCGAACGTGGCATCAACCGCCTGTGGAAAGACGGCGGCATCCTCTACGTGCCGGCGCTGCGTTGATCGCCTCCCCTCGGCTCTCGTGGAACGACCCGCGCACGCGGGCCGTCGTCGCCTGCAGTTCGCGCAGGCGGGCCTGCTCCGCGG
>CAZDXK010000368.1:0-2221 GCA_964509215.1 uncultured Actinomycetes bacterium
GGGTGAACGCGATCGCGTCCATGTCCCGCCTGGTGCTCCGGCTGCCGGAGGTGCTCCCGGACCGCGAACACCCGCTCGTCGGCAGGCCGAGCGTGAACGCCGCCGTGATCACGGGCGGCAGCGCCCCGAACGTCGTCCCTGACCGTTGCGAGCTGGTCATCGACCGGCGCATCATCCCGGGCGAGACCGACCCGGCGGAGGTGCTCGCGCCGTTCGACCGCCTTGCCGCGGACATCGCACGGGAGCATCCAGAGGTCGACCTGACGTTCGAGATCGACGGTTGGACCGACGCGGCGGAGGCCGCCGCCGACTCGGACATCGCCGGATGGGCCCGAGACGCGATCGCCGCCGAGCGCGGCACCCGTCCGGCCGACGTCGGCTTCACCGGTATCACCGACGCCCGGTTCTACATCAACGACGCCAAGATCCCCACCGTCATACTGGGCCCGGGATCGCTCACCGTGGCGCACACCGCGAACGAATGGGTGCTCGTCGACGACCTGGTTGCGGCCGCGCGCATATACGCGCGGATCTTCGTCGGGTTCCTCGGCGCGCGGACGGGGTAGACGGAGGCGCACGTGGAACGCTTCGACGTGTTCGTGATCGGCGGCGGCGGCACCGGCTCGGAGGTAGCGTTCCGCTTGGGTGAGCACGGCATGCGCGTCGCCATCGCCGAGCGCGACAAGCTCGGCGGCGAGTGCAACCACTACGGCTGCGTCCCGACCAAGGTCATGTTGCGCAGCGCGAAGATCGCGGCCCTCGCTCGGGACGCCGGCCGGTTCGGCGTGCGGATCCCGTCGGTGGCCGTCGACCTTCCCGCCGTCCAGCAGCGCGCCCGCGACGTGATCGACGCCCAGTCGGGCGAGGGCGCCGCCCCGTTCGAACGAGCCGGGATCCGCGTCTTCCTCCAGGAGGCCCGGCTGATCGGCCCACACCGGGTCGAGCTGGGCGACGGCACGCTCGTCGAGGCCGATCGCGTCGTGCTCGCCACCGGGACCGAGGCGACGGTCCCACCGATCGACGGACTGGCGGACGGCCCGTTCTGGACGAACAAGGAGGCCATCTGGGAACCGACCGCCCCCCCGGCATCCCTCGTGGTGATCGGAGCGGGAGCGATCGGCATCGAGTTCGCGCAGATCTATTCCCGGTTCGGCACGAACGTGACGGTCCTCGAGGCGCTCCCGCACATCCTCCCGGCCGAGGACGAGGAGGCTGCCGCCTCGCTCGTCCCCGCGTTGGAGCAGGAGGGCATCGCGTTGCGCGCGGGCGTGACGATCGAACGCGCGCGCCACGACGCGGACGGCTGGCAGCTGGGGCTCGCGGGGGACGAAACGCTACGCGCCGACGAGCTCTTGGTCGCCACCGGGCGCCGGCCGGTGTTCGACGGACACGACCTCGCGTCGGCGGGAGTCGACCTGGACGACCGCGGCCGGCCGATCCTCACCGAGACACTGCGGACGACAGGGCCGGACGTGTGGGCGGCGGGCGACGCGACTGGAGAGCTGTTGTTCACGCACGTCGGCGGCTACGAAGCCGAGATCGTGGTGGACGACATCATGGGCCGCCCGCGGGCGCGCGACTACCGGGTCGTGCCGAAGGTGACGTTCTGCGATCCGGAGGTCGCGAGCGTCGGTCTGACGGAGCGGCAGGCACGCGACCAGGGCCGCGACGTCCGAACAGCCGTGTCGGCGTTCACGGACAACGAACGCGCCCATATCGAGGGCAGCACGCATGGGCTGGTGAAGCTCGTGGCTGACGCCGGCTCCGGCGAGCTACTGGGCGGCCACATCGTCGGCGAGGAGGCCGGCGCCATGATCCACGAGATCGTGGCGGTCATGGCGGAGCGGGCGTCGGCCGAGGCTACGGGAGCCGCCATCCACGCGTACCCGACCCTCTCGGAATCGGTGAAAGGGGCGCTCAAGGGCCTCTCCGGAGAACCGAAGTATCCTTAAGCCATGACTACCCGGACCGATGACCCCATCGCCGTGACCGAGCGGGCGGCTCGCAAAGCGCGCCAGCTTGCCGAGAGGGAGGGTCGCCCGGACGCGTCGCTCCGCGTGCGCGTGCTGGCCGGAGGGTGCTCCGGCTTCACGTACGAGCTCTCGTTCGTCGACGGGCCGGAGGCCGACGACGTCGTCGTTCATGCTTCCGACGGCTTCCGCGTGGTGATCGATCCGGCGAGCCGGCCGATCGTGCAGGGCTCGACGCTCGAGTTCGACGA
>CAZDXK010000369.1:0-2214 GCA_964509215.1 uncultured Actinomycetes bacterium
CTAGTCCCGGCGGCGCTGTCCCGACATCGCCTGGATCGCATCGCTCATGCGATCGATCACGATCTGCAGATCACCGCCCACGCCTTCGTCCACACGGACCGAGAGCCGATCCATCTTCTCTCCAAGGACCTCGGCCACCTTGACCATCGCCTCCGCCGTGGACTGCGTCTCCTTGTGGAGCTGTTCGGACATCGCCTGGAACTTGCGCTCCACCTCCCCGGCCACGTCCGTGCCCATCCCGGCCTGGAGCTCCTTGACCGCGCGGAGTGTCCGCTTCGCGATCTCCGCGTCGGAACCGGCCGATGACCCCGGAGCCGCCGTCATCCGCTCCGCGATCACGCGGTTGTCCGATCGGATCATCTTGGCGAGCGCCGCGAGACGGTCGTCCATGTGCTCGGACATGCGCTCCTCGGTCTGGGCGCGCGACGAGACGAGCGTCTCGATGAGCGTCACACCCATCGAGTCGATCGAGTCGGCCGAGGCGTTGAGGCGTTCGAGCGTCTGTTCGAACGTCGACGCCACGGCGATGTCGGCGGCCTCGGCCGCGCGTTGCGCGACGGTTTCCGCGACCGCGCCCATCTGGGCGTCGACGCGCTCGGTCAGCGACGCCATGTTCCGCTCGACCGTCCCGCTCAGCGCGAGGGTGAGCGCGGACATCCGCTCGTCGATCGTGTCGCGCAGGCGGTCGGTCTGCTCGACCGCGTTCCGCTCCATCAGGTCTCGGAGCGCCTGCGAATCCGATCGGGTCAGCTGGGCCAGCCCCATGACGCGGGTCTCGACCAGACGTTCCACGGCGATCTGGTGCTCCTGGCTCGTCCGATGCTGGATCCCGATCCGTTCGCCGAGCATCTGGACCTGTTCCGCCGTTTCGCGGTTCTCGTCGGCGATCGTGGCCCGAACCTTGTCGGCCAGCGTGTCGTCGTGGTTCGCGAACGCGGCCGCGTGCTGCTCGACCCGCTGGGCCAGTCTTCCCATAGCCTCGGCGCCGCCCTGCACGTAACTCTCCATCGCCTCGACGATCCGAGCGGTTTCGCGGGCGATGAGATCGCCGTGCTCGACGATCCGTTGCTGGATCGCACCGGTGAGGTTCTTGTCGCGTTCGTCCAGGTGCGCGAACGTCGAGGAGATGTGGGCCTCGACCTGCTCGAGCTGGGTGCGGATCATCTCGACGCCTTGGAGCGTCGGCGAGTTCGCGATCTCGTGGACCGAGCTCGCCGACATCTGGATCGCCTCGCGGACCAGTCGGCCGTTCTCGGCCAGCTCCGCGAGCGCATCCTCCAGGCGCGCCGTGCGAAGGGCCAGCGCCTGGAACCGGTCGTCGCTCGCCGCGATCAGGCTTCGGATGGCCTGGTCTCGTGAGATGAAGCTCAGGATGCGGTCCTGTTCGGGCGCGGTGTCTGCCCCCGAAGCGCGCCACATCTCCGTGGCGATCTCGCGCATCAGCCTTGCCGCGTGCTCCTCGATCGCCCGCAGACCTTCATCCAGCCGATCCTCGACGGCGGCGTCGAGCGCGTTCATGCGAGGGGCGGCCGACCGGATCTCGGGGGTGCCGGGCCGACGGGCGAACAATCCACGCCGGGGGCCGCCGGGACCTTCCGGCGTGTACGTGGTATCGCTATCCATGACGAAGCCTCGCGATCCGGGGCCGGCGCGATGCGTCGAGCGAAGCATAGGTCAGGCATGAGGCCCGAACACGCACCTCAGCCACGAAAAGATGAAGGCGAACGGGTCGACCGGCGCCTCCTTTGCCGAGGCGTGGGGTCGTACCTATACTGAGGACTCCGAAGTCCCCGACGTACCTGGGCGACCGGAGCCAAGGGGCGTAGCTCAATCTGGTAGAGCACCGGTCTCCAAAACCGAAGGTTGGGGGTTCAAGTCCCTCCGCCCCTGCAAGGGAGATCCATGAACAGGCAGATGAAGCGGATGCAGGAGCGCCAAGAGCGGCGCGCGAAGGCGTCGGTCGCCGACCGTCGCGAGGCCGCTACCACTTCTGCTCGCCGTTCCGCGGCGCCGGCCGAGGGGAAGAAGAAGCGCGCCGGCGTCCGCCAGTTCCTCAAGGAGGTTCGCCAGGAGCTCCGCAAGGTGGACTGGCCTTCGCGTCGCGAGCTCATCTCCTACACCGTCGTCGTGCTGGTGACGGTCATCGTGATGACGAGCCTGGTGTTCGGCCTCGACTTCGTCTTCTCCAAGCTGATCTTCAACGTGCTCACCAAC
>CAZDXK010000370.1:0-2214 GCA_964509215.1 uncultured Actinomycetes bacterium
ACGACGTTGCCGATCTTCTGTCCGGTCTCGACGTACCGATAGGCCTCAACGATCTGGTCCAGGCGATACCGCCGGTCGATCACCGGCTTGAACTCCCTCGACTCGATCATCTCCTTGAAACCCCTCACCCGCTCCTGGTCGTACTTCGGCGGGATGGGGAACATGACTTTCCTCCCCCCGAACAATGGAGTGATGAGTGCCAGGATCGGGTTCTGGCACAGGAAACCCAGGTCCGACGAGAGGTAGATCCCGCCCGCTTTCAACAGCCGCTTGCAACGGCCGAACGAGCTCTTGCCGACCGCGTCCAGGACCACGTCGTATGTCTGCTCGTCCTTCGTGAAGTCCTCGGCCGTGTAGTCGATCACCCGGTCGGCGCCCAAGCCCCGTACCAGCTCCACATGCTCCGTGCCGCAGACCGCAGTCACAACCGCACCGAGTCGCTTCAGGAGCTGGACCGCCGCTGACCCGATCGCTCCGGTGGCGCCGTTGACGAGCACGTGGTGCCCGCTCCCGATCTTCGCCCCGCTGATCATCGAGAGGGCATAGTGCGAGCCCTCGGTGCTGGCAGCGGCCTCCTCGTCGGTCACGTTCGCCGGCATGGTCGCGAGTGAACCGTCTTCGGGCATCGACAGGTATCCAGCGTGAGCACCGAACCGCCACTCACTGAACCCGAACACCTTGTCGCCGACCTCGAAGGACGTGACGCCTGTGCCGACCGCCTCGACCACTCCCGCGAACTCACATCCGAGGACCGTCGCCTTCGGCATGAGCAGTCCGCTGAAGAACCGAACGATGAACGGCTTGCCCGACCGGAAGCCGCAGTCCGTCCGATTCACCGTCGTCGCGTGAACCTTGACGAGCACGTCGTGGTGCCCGACCTCCGGCTTGTCGACGTCGGCGATCCGAACCACGTCCGGCGGACCGTACCGGGTGTGAACGGCGGCCTTCATGCGCGAACTGTAACTGTCGGGCGGTGTGACATGCTCTCGGGTCACACCGTAGACGGAGGTGCGGGTGAGCGAAGGACCGACGGATCCCAGCGAGGTAGGGCGCGAGTTCGTGCGCGCGCTCTCTCCGAGAAGGAGAGCGCATCCCTCGCTTCACTTCTGGATCCGCAGATCGACTTCCGAGGGCTCACGCCGAGTTCGGAGTGGCGGGCCGAGAGCCCGGATGCTGTCCTGGACATCCTGTTGGGGTCGTGGTTCGAGCCGACAGACCACATCCGGGAGGTCCTCGACGTGCAGACGCGGAGCGTTGCCGATCGGAACCATCTCCTCTACCGCCTCCGTGTGGAGAACGACAGCGGAATGAACCTAGTCGAGCAGCAGGGATACTTCGACGCCCACGAAGGGCGCATCACGCGGATGAGTCTGATCTGCGCCGGGTACCGCCCGTGGGAGCCGATCTGGCCTAGCTAGCCCCCGACCGGTCGCTTCGATCGCTTCGTTGTTGCCTTATCGCGGATCCTGACGCACCATGTGCGGTACGAGAGGAAGGAGGTGGTCCATCTTGCATGAACAGCAGGAGACCCTCGAGGTGAGTGGCTGCTGAGCCATCCCTCGCGGGCCAGGGTTCACCACCTCGCCCGCTCGCCGGGAGACCGGCAGAGTCCAACCATCTCACCGACCTCACGGGTTCCGGCTTGGTCTACCGGACGAAGCCTCGCAAGGGTCCGAAGTGCTCGTGAGGGGACAAGCAGTCGAACGGGCTGGGCCCACGCCGGGTCCAGCCCGTTCGTATCGGCAGACCCTCTCCCGCCTCGACGAGTCGATCAGCGACCTCGCGGTAGGCTCGGAGATCGAGCGAGAGACGGGAGACCACGATGGCGACGACGCGCACCGCGGCAGGCGAATGGCATGGATCGCTGACCGAGGGGAGCGGCCGGGTCACCCTCGAGTCGAGCGGCCTCGGGACCTTCGATGTGACGTGGGCCTCGCGGACGGAGCAACCCGAGGGCCGCACGAGCCCGGAGGAACTGATCGCCGCGGCCCAAGCCTCCTGCTACTCGATGGCGTTCTCGAACGTCCTCGCGAAAGCCGGCCATCCCCCGACCACGCTCAACACGCGTGCCGAGGTCGACTTCCAGCCGGGCGAAGGGATCACCGGGATCCGCCTGCGGGTCTCGGGCGACGTGCCCGGACTTGACGCGGACGGGTTCCGCGAGGCCGCCGAGGCTGCGAAGGTCGCGTGCCCGGTGTCCAACGCGCTCGCCGC
>CAZDXK010000371.1:0-2214 GCA_964509215.1 uncultured Actinomycetes bacterium
CGGTCATGTGCGGGTAGAGCGCGTAGTTCTGGAAGACCATCGCGACGTCCCGGTCCTTCGGAGGGAGGTCGGTCACCTGCGTGTCGCCGATGTAGACCTCGCCCGCCGTCACCTCCTCAAGGCCGGCGAGGATGCGGAGGATCGTCGACTTGCCGCAACCGGACGGCCCCACCAACACCATGAACTCGCCGTCGCCGATCTCCAGCGAGACGTTGTTGACGGCTACCACGTCGCTGCCGAACACCTTGCTCACGCGGTCGAGGACGATCTTGGCCATGGCTTACCGCTCCTTCCTTCGGGCGAGAGTCTGCGTTCCGAGACGCTCGTGGGTCAAGGAACGCCGCACACGGGCTTGCGCTCCCTTCGGTGCTCCCAGTCGATCCAGTCCGATCATCGCGGCACCGGCGACGGGTGGGGCGGTGAGCACTCGGACCTCCGCCGCGGGCGCCACCTCGCGGAGTCCCGCGCGGATGCGATCGAAGAACGCGTGGTCCCCGTTGCGGAAGATGCCGCCGCCGAGCACCACGTGGACGTCGAGCCGTTGCATCCGCAGCCGGCGGATGGCGGTTCCCGCCAGCGTCACCACCTCGTCAGCTTGGCGATCGACGACCTCGCGGGCGACGGCGTCACCCTCGATCGCCACCTGGAACAGAACCGGTGCCACCTCGGCCAGGCGCTGCTCGTCGATGCGTCCGAAGTAGATGGCCTCCATGAGCTGCCTCGGCCGCTTCAACCCGAAGTGCGCCGGCACGGCACGCTCCAAGGCCGTCTTCCTGCCGCGACCGTCCTCCGAACGCACGGCGTGCCAGGCGGCGAGCCCGCCGAGCTCACCGCCCCCGCCCCAGTCGCCGGAGATCGGTCCGATCGCGGGGAACCGGGTGATCCGCCCGTCCGGCGCCACCGCCGAGCAGTTCGTCCCGTAGCCGCACACCACGCCGACACCCCACGGGCGATCAGTCCCTGCGCGAAGCACCGCGAACGTGTCGTTGCGCAGCACCTCGGTCTCGGTCCATCCGTTGGACCGGAGCCATCGCAGCAGTCTGCGGTCGTCCGCGGGGAGGTCGGCCCCGGCCAGACAGAAGACGCCGAAGTCGGCGACCGGGAGGCGTTCCGGGTCGATGCCGGCCTGACGTGCCGCCTCCCTGATCGCCACCCCGACCGGAACCAGATGGCGCTCCTCCACGTGTTGCTGCATGAGCCACGTCCGGCCGTCGATCTCGCCGCCGTGCACGCGCGCCGCTCCGAGGACCGTTCCGTCGCGCCGGACCAACGCTACGTCGCTCTTCGAACCGCCTGCGTCGACTGCGAGGATGGCCGGGCGCCTGCTCACGGCAGGTCATCCAGTTCGTCGATCGACACGAAGGACGCACCGATGTCTCGGAGTCCGGCGATCATGGGCCCGATGCCCTCGCCGGTGCCTCCCGGCCACGTGTGGAGGAGGACCACCGCACCGTCCCCGTGCTCGCGAACACCCTCGATCGCGTCGTGGGCGATCATCGAGCCGGTGCGCGCCGCCTCCCAATCCTCGAGCTCGACGTCCCAGTGAACGTTGCGGTAGCCGAGCTCTTGCAGAACTCCAAGGACGCGCCCGTCGTCCGCTCCGGCCCCGAAGGGACAGCGGAACCACGGCCGAGGATCCTTCCCGGTGGCGGCCTGGACGACCGCTTGCGCAGCGAGCACGTCGCTCCGCAACCCGTCGTCGTGCAGGAGCGGCATCCGCGCGTGATAATGCGAGTGGTGTCCGACCAGGTGGCCCTCATCGGCGATCCGCCTGGCCGTCTTGGGCTGCGACTCCGCCCAGCGTCCCTGCACGAAGAACGTCGCTCGCACGCCGGCCTCGCCGAGCGTGTCGAGGATGTGCTCCGCGTTGCCGGGCGGGCACCAAGGCCGGTCTGGGTGTTCGGCGTCGAACGTCAACGCGACCCGAAGGAGCTTCCCCTCATTCACGTCTCGTCACCTTTGACGCACGGAGGTAGGAGCCGGGTGGGCGGCCTCGCCCGACGGCGAGCTTCCAGGCGAGGAGCTGCGCGGGAAGGATGGACACAGCAGGCGCGAGCATGCGGTCCTGGGCGCCGATGTCGATCCGCATCACGCCCTCGGGGGTGTCGCCCCCCTCCACCACGACGACGGCGCTCGCGCCCAGCGCGACCAGTTCTCCCGCGAGGCCGACATCGAGGTCGCGCGTCTCCGGTTCGGTGGCGATCACCATGGCCG
>CAZDXK010000372.1:0-2213 GCA_964509215.1 uncultured Actinomycetes bacterium
CATCGTCGACCAGGAGACCCGGCCCGAGCGCGCCCGAAGCGTCGCCGACGCCGTCGTCCGCGCGGAGCTCGACGCGGCGCTCGGCACGCTCGGGCCGGACCACCGCGAGACGTTCTTGATGGTGGAGGTGCTCGGGTTGTCGCACCGGGAGGTCGCCGACATCCAGAACGTGCGAGTCGGGACCGTGAAGAGCCGGATGTTCCGCGCGCGGCAGGCGCTCTGCAGAGCCCTCGACGACGAGGAGGCGGCCCGGTGAACTGCGACCGCGTCCAGGCCGTCCTCTCCTCTCGCCTCGACGGCGAGCGTGTGCTCGATCGGGTGAGCGCGGCCGTCGACGAGCACGCGGCGACCTGCGCTCGGTGTCAAGCGTTCGAGGCGAGCGCGGTCCGCCTGCGAACGTCCGTCCGCTTGAGGCCGGCCGAATCGGTGCCCGACCTGGTGGGCCAGATCATGGCGCGCGTCTCGTCCGAGGCCGCCGCACGTCCCCGCCACCGCTGGAGGGTTCCGACGCCCGGCCGTCGACCCTCGACCGGGAACCGCCGGCTCACGCCCGTGGTCGCGGCGACCATCGCGGGGCTCCTGGCCGGAAGCGTCGTGGTCGGCGGGCCCTGGCAGCGCCCGACGACCCGGCCGATCGCCGCGGCGGCGGTCGTCATGGGCGTCCAGGAGACGGCACCCTCGCTCGATGCGTTCGCGGCGACGTTCGCCGTCACGGAACGCGGTCTCTCCCCCGAGGTGTCCGAGCGGCGGCTGCGGATGGACGTCGCGTTCCTGGCTCCACAACGCTTCCGCCTGGACGTCCACGACGAGACGACCTACCCGTCGACCCGCTGGACGCCGACGGACCTGACGTTCATCGCCGACGGTTCGTCGACGTATCGGTCGGGCGCCACCGGATGTCCGGCCGACCTGCCCGCGGGAGGGTGCCCACCCACCCGCACCACCCTCACCACTCGCTCCGCCTACTCGGTGCGGGCCCCGGCGCCGGCGGATCTGGTGTTGCCGCTCACCACGTTCTCGTCGGCCGACGGGATCGAGGTGCTGGGGACGGATCGCGTCGCGGAACGCGACGCGATCCGGGTGCGGCTCACGTTCGCCAGGGCCCGGGCGCTGTTCCCGTTCCTGGAGCTCGGCGGGACCTGGCGCCCGTTCTTCGACGACGATCGGGTGGACCTCTGGTTGGATGCATCGGGCTGGTTCCCGTTGCGCTACACGGTCTACCCGTCCACCGATCCGTCGCGCGGGCCGTGGGAGCTCCGGTTCGGCCTGCCCGACGAACCGACCGGCGAACCGATCTTCGACGTTCGGCTCACGTCGTTCGACCGTGGCGCGCCCGATCCCGCAACGTTCGACGTCCCCGGGTGGTCCCGCGCGCCGGACGTGCCGCTCGCCTCGTTCCCCCGCCGTGTCGGGTACCTACCGGTCACACCCACGTCGACGGGCGAGCTGCGGCTATCGTCGGCCGTCGTTCCGCCCGGCGACGACCCCGACACGCCGAGGTCGGTCCTGCTCTACACAGACGGGATGGCGTACGTGCGGATCGGCGAACGGCCCGACTGGACGGGGACCACGCTGTTCGGCCCGGTTGACGAGGCCGCGCAACAGGTGGTCCTGGCCGGCGGGGGCGTCGCGTACTACGAACCTGCGGGCGAGGGGCTCGGACGGCGGCTCGCGATCCACGCGTCGGGGACCAGCGTCTTCCTCGAATCCAACCTGCCACGTGCCCAGCTCCTGGCCATGGCGGCATCGCTGCCCGTACGAGGCGAGGCGCTCCCCGACGCCTGGCGAACGCTGACCGGCTCGGGCATCTCCATCGAACGGGTCGCACCGGCCGAGGCCGCGGCCCGCTCGCCGATCGCCGTCGAGCTGCCGTCGACCCTGCCTGCCGGGTACGTCCTGGCCAGCGCGCAGGTCGCGTCCGACACCACGGCCACCGAGGACCACGTGATCGCCGTCAGCTTCGTGTTCCGCCAGCGCGAGTCCGACGCGGCCGGTGGCCCCATCGTCCTGCACGTCCAGCCGGGCGAGGCGCTTCCTCCCGCGTCGTCCGCCCACCAAACGCTCGTGGACCTCGATGACGCGCGGGCTCGTTGGACGCCGGAGCGCGATCAGCTCGAATGGATCGCCGGCGGCGCGTACCTATCGCTGGAGGGAGGGCTGGACCTGGGGGCCATGCTCGACCTCGCCGCGCAGGTCCGGCCGCTCGTCGGAGC
>CAZDXK010000373.1:0-2210 GCA_964509215.1 uncultured Actinomycetes bacterium
TGCCGGCGGCCTCCTCGATGTACTTGCGACGCTCTTCCGGACGCGCGAGCAGGACCTCTTCCAGCTGGCCCTGACCCACAACGGTGTGGAGGGCGCGGCCGATCCCCGTCTCGGACAAGAGCTCCTGGACATCGAGAAGCCGCACGACCTGGCCGTTGACCCGGTACTCGCTCTCGCCACTGCGGAAGATCGTGCGACTGACTTCGATCTCGGACATCGGCACGGCGATCTTGCCGGCAGAGTTGTCGATGACCAGCTTCACCTCGGCCATGCCGAGCGCCGGGCGGGAGGGTGTTCCGGCGAAGATGACGTCGGCCATGTGCCCGCCGCGGAGGGCGCGCGCGCCCTGCTCGCCGAGCGCCCAACTGATCGCATCCACCAGGTTCGACTTGCCCGACCCGTTGGGACCGACGATCACGCTGACGCCCGGGATGAACTCAAGGACGGTCTTGTCCGCGAACGACTTGAAGCCGCGGATCTGGATCTGACGCAGGAACATTCGGCGCGATGCTAACAGTGGCCTCCGGCGAACCCGGGAGGCGACGTGAGTTTCCTAAGCCGAGACCCGGAAACCCGTCTCACCCGCAGGCGGCTCCTCACGCACGTCCACCTGATCCACGTGGGCGCGGGGCGGCCCCTGCCGGCACCACTGCACCATGGCTTCGACGCCGGGCACAGGACCCTCGAACACCGCCTCCACCCGGCCGTCGGGCGCGTTGCGGACCCATCCCGCCACGCCGAGGACGCGCGCCTCTTCCGCGCAACAGGCGCGGAAGAACACTCCCTGGACACGGCCGGCGACGAAGACATGCACGCGCCGCATCTCGACAGTGTGCCGCAGCCGGGCTGTACTCTGCGCGGAATGACGACATTCGACGAACGGACCGCGCTGCTGGTGGTCGACATCCAGAACGACTTCGCCGACCCGTCTGGAACGCTCTCGGTGGACGGAGGCGGTGTCATCGTGCCGCGCGTGAACCGTGAGATCGCCGAAGCGCGGGCGGCGGGGGCGTTCGTGGTCTACACGCAGGATTGGCACCCGCCCAGCACGCCGCACTTCTTCAAGGACGGCGGCATCTGGCCGGAGCATTGCGTGCGGGAGACCTGGGGAGCCGAGTTTCACCCGGCCCTCGATGTCGAGGGCGAGATCGTCCGTAAGGGCGTCGACGGCAGCGACGGCTACTCCGGATTCAGCGTTCGCGATCCGGAGAGCGGGGAGACATCGCCGACCACGTTGGAAGCACTGCTCCGCGAGCGCGGGATCAAGCGATCGGTGATCTGCGGCCTTGCGACGGACTATTGCGTGGTCGAGACCGTGCTCGACGCCCGGACGCTGGGGTTCCCGGTCGATGTCATCCGGGATGCGATCCGCGCCGTCGACCTCGACCCCGGGGACGGCGACCGAGCGATCGCGCGCATGCGGAACGCCGGTGCCGAGGTCATCTAGTCTGTCTCAGACTAGCCGCCTCCTGCTCCGGCCTTCGGGGTGGGCATGAGCCCGAGTTGCATCATTGCGCCGGGGATATCGTAGATGCCGCAATGCTCGGTGTTCATGCCGTTCTCGTCGAAGTTCACGACTGACACTGAGGGCAGAAGTACCCGCTACGACTCGCGATCTTCACACTCTGGATCGGCGTCCGGCACCGGCGACAGGGCAACCCTTCCCGGCCGTACACCTTGAGCTCGCCCTGGTACTCCCCCGGCTTGCCGAACAGGTCGACGTACGCCTCATCGTCGAGCGTGGTGCCGCGCGCCTTGATCGCTTCCTGCAGCGTCTCTTGGATCGCCCGATACAGCCGCCGAACCTCCTGCGACGACAGCGTGTCGGACAGACGGTCGAACCGGAGCCCAGCGGCGAACAGGACCTCGTCGGAGTAGATGTTGCCCAGGCCCGCGATGAACTTCTGGTCCATCAGGAGCTGCTTCATCTTCGACGCCCGTTCGGCCAGCAGGTACTGGAACGTCGGCCACGTGAAGACCTGGTCGAGCGGGTCGATCGCCAGGTGCTGCAGCTCCTTGATCTTGCCGACCTCGTCGGCGGTGGACACGAACATCTCCCCGAACGTGCGCGGGTCGATGTATCGAAGGTCGCCACCCTGCTGGAACGTGAGGACCACGTGTGTGTGGGCCGGCAGAGCCACGCGACCGGTCCCTCGCTGGAACTGCCCGCTCATGCCGAAATGCGTGACCAGCACGTCGCCGGAGTCGAG
>CAZDXK010000374.1:0-2208 GCA_964509215.1 uncultured Actinomycetes bacterium
GGTGACGACACTGACGGGTCGATCGTCATCGACGACGAGGGGTTCCTCTACGTCGCCAGCGAGTACCAACGATCCAACGAACGGAGCCAACGGCTCGGTCAGCTGATGAAGCTCGATCCCTCCAAGCCGCATGATCCCGTCGTGTGGTCGATCCCCGCCCCGGAGATCGGGTTCGAAGGAGCGGGCGGGAGTTGGTCGACGCCGGCGCTCTACGGCGACCACGTCTACTTCACCACCGCCGCCGGCCGGGTGCTCGGGGTGGACCGAGGGAGCGGGAGGATCGTCTTGGAGCTGGACATCGGCTCGCCTGCGATCTCGTCGCCCGTGGTCGTGGACGGGGTGCTGATCCAGGGCGACTGCACGGGCGCCTTGTACGCGTGGGATGTCTCATCGCCGCGCAGGAAGCCACCGCTGCTCTGGAAGATGCAGTTCGCGGGCTGCGTCGAATCGACGCCCGCGGTGTGGCACGGGTGGCTGTACGTGGGGACCCGCCTTGGGCAGATCTACGGCATCGCCGATCCGGCCAGGAAGTAGGCTGACGAGCTATGACTGTCGCGGTCGGATCGCGAGCGCCGGGGGTGCCCGATGTCTCGCAGGCCGGCCCGCATGCGCTCCTGTTCTACAAGGTGACGTGTGGCACCTGCCAGATGGCAGCGCCGGTATTGGACCGGTTCCGTGCGTATGCGGATCGCGTGGTCGGCGTCGGGCAAGACCCATCCGAGAAGCTCGAGACCTTCGCCGCCGTGTACTCGATGACGCTTACTTCGCATCCGGATCTCCCTCCGTATGCGGCGTCCAGCGCCTATGGCGTCGAGCACGTGCCGACGATGTTCGTGGTCGACGGCGGAGGCCGGGTCGCCGACGTGGTGGAGTCATGGGATCGGGAGGGGTACAACCGCGCGTCCCGGACGCTCGCCGGTCTGCTCGGCGCTGAGCCGGTCGTCATCTCCGTGTCTTCCGACGGCCTCCCGGAGTTCCGGCCCGGCTGAGGCGCCCGCAACGCGCGCTAGTTAGCGCCAACCGTCAGAACGGGAACTCCCTGTGGAACTGGGACGTGCGCCAGGCAACGAGCCCGAAGGCGATCAGGAGCAACCCGGCGAAACCGGCCACGAGGATCGTTCGTCGGGTGCGCTCGCCGCCGGACCCCTCGGCCGCGAGACCCGCGACCAGCCCGGCGACGAAGCCGCCGACATGCGCGCGCCAGTCGATCCCCTGGATGGACAGGGCGAGAACCATGTTGATCACGACGATCGTGACCGCGCTGCGTAACCGAGCCGCCGCGATCGCCAGATGCCGGCGCCGGTAGTTGTACGCGACGAACGCGCCGAAGATCCCGAAGATAGCGCCGGACGCACCGACCCCCACCGCGTTCGGTCCGAAGGCGTAGGAGGCCGCGCTCGCGACGATCCCGGTCGCGAAGTAGATCAGCAGGAACCGGAGACGGCCGAGCTCCTGCTCGACGACCGTGCCGAAGATCCATAGCGCGTAGGCGTTGAACGCGATGTGCAGGAGACCCGCGTGCAGGAACATCGCCGACACGAGCCGCCAGTTCTGTCCTGCGGCGATACCCACCAGATCGCCGTTCACGCGTGCGAGCCCCACCGAGGCGCCGAGGTCGATCAACTTCCCGCCCGAGGGCCCCCTCATCAGCGAGCCGGGTCCGCCGGTGACGACCTCCAGCAGGTACACCGCGCCGATCAGTCCAAGGAGCGCGGTGGTCGCCGACGCGCGCCGACGGATGTTGGCCGCTGCGATCCGTCGCCCGGGACCCTGGCGGAACTCGCGGCGGGCCTCGTTGACGCACTCGGGGCATTGATGCCCGACCGGGGCCGGGATCATGCACTCGGGGCAGATCGGCCGGCCGCACCTGGTGCAGTGCACGCCCGTCTCCACCTTCGGGTGCCGGTAGCAGTACTCGGGCACGCTTGTGGGAGGCGGGGGTGGGAGGCTCGTCTCGTCCATGTGAACGGCAATGGTACGGGGCGCGGCCCCATCAGAGGTTCATGGCCGAGGTTCCTTTGGCCGAGGTTCCTTTGGCCGAGGTTCCTTGGCCGAGAGAGATCTGGTCCACGGACCGGCTCAGCCCGGAAGGTGGGAATCGTGCTCGTGCGGGTCCACATGGACGATCGCCTCACCCAGCCGTGGAACGTCGTGCAGCAGCGCCTGTCGCACATGCTCGGCGATGTCGTGCCCGGCCTCGACCGAGAT
>CAZDXK010000375.1:0-2206 GCA_964509215.1 uncultured Actinomycetes bacterium
GGTAGTTCTGGGGAGCATCCATCATCGCTCTAGTCCTCCGAACATCGGGCCCAGTGCGACCCGCTACCTACCTGGGTAAACACCGTATGAGAGGCGATAACCTTAACCGTCAAGCTCATAGTTATTGTTATATCTACCTCACGTATAGGTGGGAACGCTACTAAGAAAGTGCAGGTCCGTCAAGCATCTGGCGAGCGCTCGCTATGCCGCCGAGTGACATCTCTTACGGGCCAACCACCGTCCCGCCGGAGAACACTGCGGTGGGAGCCGACGGCACCCGGACGTCGGCGGAGATCACGGCAGAGCCCTTCCCGGCCGCGTAGTCGAGCAGCGCTCGCAGCGCCATGGCTTTCTGCGGCAGATCAACCGCTTCGCCGTAGGCGACCTCCGCGCCCGACGAAAGGTCCACCCGGAGCTGCCCGTCCGCCAGGATCGACACGCCGTCGATGCGTTGGCGGAGGGTCGGAACCATCGCGGCGATCGCGCGGGCCGCTCCCGCGACGGCATCCCCCGCGGGCTCGAGGCCCAGCTCCTCGGTGGACGCGATGACCGGCAGACGCGCCGCCACGCGCGGCAGAGCCGCCTCGAGGAGCTCGCCGTCGTCCGCGACGAGACGCAGGACGTCTCCCGACTCCACGACGGCGACGGCGACGCGCTCGTCGATGTCGATGACCAAGCTCGACGGCAGGTCCTTCGCGATCGTCGCCTCGGCGATCCACGGGTCGCGCTCGAGCCGCACCTCGGCCGCCCCGGCATCCAACATGAAGACGTTCGTCTCCGGCGTGATCTCAGCGATACGAAGGACGTCCATCCGAGCCACGCGCGACGTTCCCTGGACATCGATCGTGCGCGCGTAGAAGAACGGACTACGGGTCAGCGTCACGGCCGCGGCCCCCAACACCACCGTCGCGATGAACGCGATCGCGCCGACCTTGCGGAGGCGATCGCGCCGCCCGGCCACCGATGGAACGGTCGGCGGCTCAACGGTCGGCGGCTGCTCGTCGGGCGCCACCTCCGCCTCCGTCGCCTCGGCCGCCTCCGCCTCGGTCGCCCGCGTCGTCGGCTCCGAAGAATCCGTCCGATCGGAGACGTCGACCTCCGCGGGAGTCGCGTCCGTTCCCCGCGTATCGGTGACCGGCTCAAGGTCGGGCATCAGCGAACGCTCCGATCAGCTTGACCTCAGGCTCGAGAACGATCCCGACCGCGTCCTCGACGAGCCGTTGGATGTCCCGGATGAGAGTGAGGACCTCGGAGGACCGTGCGCCGGGCTCGGCCACGATGAAGTTCGCGTGCTTCAGCGACACGGAGGCGCCCCCCACCCGCCGCCCCTTCCCTCCCGCAGCCTCGATCAGCCGGGCGGCATGGTCTCCTTCGGGGTTGGTGAAGACGCTCCCGCAGTTCGGCTCGGCGAGCGGCTGCGTCCGGCGGCGCCACTCCCGGGCCTCGTCCATCCGGGCGCGGATCTCGCTCGCATCCCCGGTCTGCAGCCGAACGACACCCCCCGTGACCACCGCGTCTGCCTGCAGGTCGGATCGCCGGTACGCGAACCCCGCCTCCCCCGCGAGGACCGCCTCCACCCGCCCGTCCCGGAGCCGATAGGTCACGATCCGCTCGAGCACGTCGGCCATCGCTCCGCGGTGTGCCCCCGCGTTCATGCGGACCGCTCCCCCGAGCGTGGCTGGGATCGCGACGCCGAACTCCAACCCGGCGAGACCGTGCCGTAGCGCGACACCGGCGAGCGCGGGGAGCGGGATCGAGCCGCCCGCGGTCAGCCGGTTCCCCTCGCGCGCGACCCATCGGTACCCACGGCCCAGGCGCAGGACCAGTCCCGGAAACCCCTCGTCGGACACCAGGATGTTGGAGCCCTTGCCGATCACGACGAACGGAACGCCGGTCGCGACGATCGCCTCCCCGGCGGCCGCCAGGTCAGCGGTCGACTCCGGCTCGAGGTAGAGCGCTGCGGGGCCGCCGAGCCTGAACGACGTGAGCGGGGCGAGAGGGAACGCGGTCCGAACCCGGTCGCCGGCCGCGGCCCGTAGGATCCCCTCGGCGCGTGCGAGCGGCTCGCTCACGACGCCGCTCGGATCCGCTCGAGCGCCGCGTCGCCCAGCATCCACACGTCGCCACAGCCCATAGTGACGACCAGATCCCCCTCGCGCACCTCGTCGCCGAGGAACCGCACGACGTCCTGCCGGTGCGGCAGGTA
>CAZDXK010000376.1:0-2195 GCA_964509215.1 uncultured Actinomycetes bacterium
GGCGACGTGTCGATCTCGCTCGCCTCGTTCATCCCGGGTGCGTCGATGCTGGTCGTGACCACTCCGCAGGAGGCGGCCCGGAAGGTCGCCGAGCGCGCGGGCAAGATGGCGGAGCGCACCAACCTCCGGCCGATCGGCGTGATCGAGAACATGAGCTACTACGTGTGTCCCCACTGCGGCGAGCGGGACGACATCTTCGGGACGGGTGGAGGCCAGGAGGCGGCCGACACGCTCAGCGTGCCGCTCATGGCGCAGGTGCCGTTGGTGCCGGCGCTCCGGGCGGGCGGCGACAGCGGGGCGCCGATCGTGGTGACCGACCCCGACGCCCCGGCCTCCGTGGCCCTGCGCGAGTCCGCACACGCCGTGGCGCGCGCGACGAAGTCCAAGGTGGGCAAGCCGCTCACGCTGATGACCAACGTGCCTGCAACCGCCGGCGCCGGGCACGGCGGGCACGACCACGCAGGGCATCAGCACTAGTCCGCGTTGGACTAGCGTCGCGGGTCAGGCGCCGACACCTGCTTCGGCTGTGACGACTTGAACACGCGGAACAGCAGCAACAACGACGGCGCGACGAGCGCCGCGCCCACCGCCAACCCGAGCGCGATCGGCCCCAGCGACGACTTCGGCGCCGCCGCTTCGGCCGCGGTGAGGTCCGGCACGATCAGGTAGGGCCATTGCGCCACGCCCCATCCCACGACGACCGACGCCACGGCGACGGCCGCGCCCGCGCGCGCGATGCGCTCGCGTCCTCTGTAAGTTGCACCGAGCGCCACGACTCCCGCCACCGCCGAGAGCGCGACGAACGGCCATCCGTCCTCGAGCATGCCGTTCCACAGGATGGGCGCATCCGCGCGGACCACAAGCAGGCCGACGCCGGCGAGCGCTCCGGCCACCACGCCGGCTCCCAACGCCCGGCGACGGAACCGGCCCTCCAGCTCGTTGTCGTTGTGCTGGACGGCCTCCACGGTCAGATACGTCGCGGCGAGGAACGCGCACATCACCAGCGACAACAGGCCCGCTACCCACGACAGCGGTCCCGTCCAGACCCCCACCAGGTCGGCGTGCACCGTCTCGCCGTCGATGCGGATCCTCCCCGAGGCGATCGCGGCGGCACTCATCCCCAGCACCACGGGCGTCACGAGGGAGGCGATACCGAACACCCGAGTCCATGCCCGCCGCCATCCCGTATCCGGCTCACCGTACGCGCGGAACGCGAACGCCGCGCCGCGCATGACGATCCCGGCGATGGCGATCCCGAACGGGAGGTACAGCGCCACTCCGAGCGCCGCGAACGCGGCGGGGAACGCCGCGAACAGGATCGTGACCACGAAGATCAACCAGACGTGGTTCGCCTCCCACACCGGCCCGATCGCCGAGGCGATCAACGAGCGCTCGCGATCCCGCGTCGGGCCGCGCGCCAGCAGATCCCACACCCCGCCCCCGAAGTCGGCGCCGCCGAGCAGCACGTACAGGGTCAAGCCGGCGCCGATCGCGAGCAGCACGGCCACCTCCAGAGCGGTCGCGCTCATCCGTGCTCCTCGGCTTCCTCCGCACCGCGAGGCTTCCGCGCCAGCTGGATGAGCAGCCACGAGCACGCCGCGCCCAGCAGCACGTAGGTGCCCACGGTCGCGATCAACCACCACACGATGCCGCCACGTGTGGTCACCGCGTCCACGGTGCGCATCTGGCCGTACACGATCCAGGGTTGTCGTCCCACCTCGGTGACGATCCATCCCGCCTCGAGCGCGACGAACGTGGCCGGCCCGGCGACGGCGACGGCTCGTAGGAACCAGCGGCCGTCGGGCAACGCCCGACGGCCGCGTCGCCACCACCCGACCAGAGCCCACACACCAAGGCCGAGGAGCGCGAACCCGATCCCCACCATCGCCTGGAACGCCAGGTGGACCAGAATCGTGTTCGGCCGGTCGGCGGGCGGCACCTCCTTGAGGCCCTTCACCACCGCGTCCGTATCGCCGTACGCGAGCCACGACAGCGCTCCCGGGATCCGGATCCCCAGCACGGTCTCCTCCCGGCCCGGGATCGGGATCCCGCCGATCGTAAGCGGGGCGTTCGCCGTCGTTTCCCACAGCCCTTCCATCGCGGCGAGCTTCATCGGCTGCCGCTCGGCCACGAGCCTCGCAGCCAGGTCCCCGACGAACACCTGCACGGGCGCGAGCACCAACCCGAACGCCAGC
>CAZDXK010000377.1:0-2194 GCA_964509215.1 uncultured Actinomycetes bacterium
GGAGCCGTTCGGACCGACGAGCGCCACGAACTCTCCTGGGCCCACGCGGAGATCGACCCCGTCGAGGACCGGCGTCCGGTCATACGCGAACGACACCCCGCTCGCCTCTACCAGCGGGACATCGCCCGGGGCGCGCATCACCGTGCGATCAGGGGCAGCCAAGCGCCGTCCGGAGGGTCGAGAGATTCTCTTGCATCTGAGAACCATAATCGTCGCCGGCCGCGACCTCCTCGTCCGTCAGCCCTTCGATCGTGTGGAGGACGGCCGTCCCCACGCCCGCTTCCTCCGCGAGCGTCTGAGCCGCCTTGGGAGACACGAGGTCCTCGGTGAAGATGGTCGTGACCCCTTGCTGCTCCACCAGCCCTTTCAGCTCCGCCAACCGCTGCGCGCTCGGTTCGGCATCGGGAGCCAGCGCGCTGATCGACTGCTGCGTGAGTCCGTACTCGCCGGCCAGGTATCCGAAGGCGGCATGGTTCGTGACGAGGAGGGTTCGCTCGCAGGCAGTCAGGCCGGACCGGAAGTCGTCGGCCAGGCGGAAGATCTGCTTCCTGAACGCATCGGCGTTGGCCCGGAACCTCGACGCGTCCTCGGGCGCCGCCTCGGCGAGGCCGGCACGCACCTCGTCGACCATCTGCGCGTAGAGGACGGGATCGAGCCACACGTGCGGATCGACCGTGAAACCTTGATCGCTCCCGGCGGGCGGTTCGACGGTCGGCAGACCCGCCAACAGGTCGATCGTGAGACCCTTCGCGTCCGCGATCGCGTCCTGGATCGCCGGCTGGAACCCCGCACCCAGGTACAGCACGACGTCGGCGGTCGCGATCGCCTCGACCTGATCTGGCGTGAGCTCCAGGTCATGCGGCTCGACCCCCGGCGCGGTGAGGTTGATGACGTCGGCCAGCCGCCCGCCGACGCGTTCCGCCGCCTCCTGTATCGGATAGAGCGCGACGACCACCGTCAGCGCGCCGGACGATCCCTGCTCGGGTCCGCCAGGTGAAACGCACGAGGCCGCGACCAAGGCGAGCACCGCGATCCCGACCGACGATCGAACGAGCGCACGTCGGTTCGAGCAGCGCGCTCCGCTTTCTGGAATAAGAATCGCTCTCATTACTGTAGGGACGGTAGCAGCCGAAGAGCCAAGCGGTCAAGTGAGGACCTCGTCGGGTACTGGGTCGATCTGACGGGCTAGCTGACGTGTCCAGATGCCAGTTCGCGCAGCTGACCTTCGACTTTCTCAGCCAGCTCTCCGGCCTGAGCCGATTCACGAAGAAGAGCGGCAACAACGCTCCCTAGGGCACGATGGAGTTCGTCTGGCTCGAGCGACCTCACGAGCGCATCGCTGACCGGATCCATGACCTCGGCAGGGAGTCTGTCGAAGTCCCTGCCGTACCAGCCATCGAGCCCCCGTTGACGACAAGCAAGGGCGAGTGCGTGGTCCCGTACAGCGCTGATCCAATACTCTGCCTGCCAATACCGACCTCGCTCGATGGCGAAGCGGGCATGCAGTACGTGGTGGACGGCGTACCCGAACAGTTCGTGTGCGGGGGTAAGCGGTTCGTATGGCTGTTCGACTGCCTCCCCAAACAGCAGCCTGAACTTCGGCCCGGCCGCGCCGAATTCCGACGCTGGCGTGAATGAGAGATCAAGCTCCAGGCAGCCCGGGAGTAGGAACACGCGGTAGATGGTCGACCCGCTGGGAAGGTCGAACAATTGAACCGCCCCGAACTCACGAACGACGGTCCGGCTCCATGCTTCCAGCACCTCAGTCACAGGCACGTCGTGTGCCACGGCGAACATGAGGTCGAGGTCCGACCACCGGTCTCCTTCGTCGTGTGCCAGTGAGCCAAGGACAGCCCCGGCTTCGACACGGGGGTCAGACGACGCCATGTCCAGCACCCGGTCCCGCACGCGGTCACGGTCGCCGATGTTGAACACGATGCGATTCTAGATTCCGTGCCCCAAGCAAGAACAAGATTCAACCTGATCCACTACCCCTCGTCGACACCGGACCGGCGTGCTCAGCGCGCCAGACGAACGCGACCCGAGTCGGTCCGCTCCACCAAACCATCACGCTCGAGCGCGTCGACCGCGAGGTCGACGCGCGGCACCGGGTAGCCGAGCGCCGCGGCGATCCTCCGGATCGTCGCGGCGCGGTCGCGGCAACGGAGCTCACGCAACACTCCCCCGCGCGCTT
>CAZDXK010000378.1:0-2183 GCA_964509215.1 uncultured Actinomycetes bacterium
CCCGCCAGCGAGACGGAGCGACTCTTCTACGCCTACAGCGTCCTGTGTTGCCTGCCGTCTGCCATGGACGACGACACGTCGGCGGCAACCGGCACGGTCATGCGAAGGACGACCTTCGAGATGTACGCGAGGGAGGCCGGGTTCGACGGCGTCTCGGTCCTGCCGATCGAGCACGATTTCCTTCGTTTCTACCGACTCGATCGGTAACCGGTACGAGGAACACAATGAAGGGGCTCAGCCGTCTCGCCGCATTGGCGACGCAGCCATCGGCGCCCCTCTGCCACCGAACGGTACCCAAGCTTCGAGACCTTCGCCGGCTCGCTGCATGAGAAGACCCGCGAGCTCTCCTACAGTGACATCCAATGCCAACGCTGCAACGAGCTCGGCGGTCGGTTGCGGATCCCGCGCCGCTGACATGTGCTACCGCGGATGACGCCGGCGTCGGAGATACGAGGAGGCGCGTCGCCGGTTGACCCCCTACGGGGGGGCTTACGAGACCGTGAAGGTCGTGCGCATCCCCTCCTGGTAGTGGGCTTCCTGCTCGGTCTCGTCCCAGATGTTGCAGATGAAGACGTAGTTGCCGGCCGCCAACTCCAACGTCACGCTCGGCGTGTCCCCGACCGCGATGTCCTCGATCTCCCCGATCAGCTCGATGCCCTCGCCTGTCTCGACGACAGCACCGTTCTCGTCGGTCGGAAGCTCGGCCGGGTCGAGGTCGGTTCGGAAGACCACGAACTCGTGTACGTCGTTGGGGCCATCGTTCGTGGCCTCGAAGACGACCTCGCCGGCCTCGATCGTCGTGGAGTCGGTTGCGATCGAGAACTCCTGGAGCGTCACGCCTACCGTGCCACCGCCCCCGCCGCCGCATGCGCCGAGGGTTACGAGTACCACTGATATCGCGGCGATACGCGGGAACAGTCCCACGTGTTGCCGACCGCCAAATCTAGCCTCCATCGCCCTTCCCCCTCCAAGACGGACACCAGCAGAACGATGTTCTTGCTGAACACCGGCGCGAACGTAGTGCGTCGCGCGACCCGCGAGCTCGTCCATGACGGGCACGTCACGGAACCGTCATGTTTCCGTCATGTGACGCGCACGCCTGGGATGACGGGTCCGTCATGACCCCCTATCCGCGCGATGAGCGGAGCCCTAGGATGCCGCCATGACCAGGGTTCTCGTGGTGGACGACGAGCCGCGGATCGTGAGCTTCGTCGCCCGGGCGCTCACGGCGGAGGGGTTCCGCGTCGACGGCGCACAGGACGGCCTCCGCGGTCTGGATCTGGCACGAACGGGCCGGTACGAGCTGGTGGTGTTGGACCTGCTGCTCCCGGGCATGGACGGTGTGACGCTCCTTCGCCGGCTGATCGAAGAGCGGCCGCAGCAACGCGTGTTGGTCCTGTCCGCCTTGTCGGACGTGAAGGAGAAGGTCCGATGCCTGGAGTTGGGCGCTTCCGACTACCTGTCGAAGCCGTTCGCTCTGGCGGAGCTGGTCGCGCGGGTCCGCGCGCGTCTGCGGCAAGCGAGCTCGGGTCCAGAAGAGCGGCACATCACGGTTGGAGAGGTCACGCTCGATCGACTGCGGCGAGTGGCGGATGCGGGCTCCGGGTCGGTCGGCCTGACGGAGCGCGAGTCCGCGCTCTTGGAGTGCCTGATGACGCGTCGAGGCGACGTGTGCACGCGTGCGCTGCTCCTAGCCGACGTCTGGGGATTCGCGTTCGATCCGGGGAGCAACGTGGTGGACGTGTGTGTCGGGCGACTGCGGGCGAAGCTCGGCGCTCACCTGATCGAGACGGTGAGGAATGTCGGGTATCGGTTCGACGCTGCGTAGGCACTGGCTCGAGGTCGCCTGGGCCGCGTTCTCGGGCCTGTGCGTGGCCGTCATCCTCACCTTGTCGCGATGGGAGACGGTTCCTTTCCACCTGATCTGGGTGAGCCTGACGTTGCTCTACGGCTTCCGCATCTGGCGGTCTTCCACGACCGCGTTGGTCCTCGGTTTCGTCATGGGAACGACGGGCGCGGCGCTCGCGTTCGTCGCGGTTCGCACGGGGAAGGGGATAGACGAGGTGACGGAGGTTCCGCTCATGGCGTCGATGTTCGTGGTGATGTCGTGGCACGCGCAGCGGAGACAACGAGCGGTCGAGGAGGCGAGCCGGTCGGCGGAGACCGAGCGTCGTGTCCTGGAC
>CAZDXK010000379.1:0-2181 GCA_964509215.1 uncultured Actinomycetes bacterium
GCGGAGACCTTACCGAGTGGCTCTGACATAAGTTACACCCCTGTCATCCGACGGGCACCGCGGCACAGACGGGCGAAGGCTACTCGAACAGATGTTCGAACACAAGCACCCGGGTCATCCGTCGAGCGCGAACGTTCGGATCGGCTCGTACCTCGTGGAACCACCTTGGGAATCACTCCTGAAGAGGACCACCCGTTCGAGGACGAACGTCTCCGAGGCGAGGGGTGTGCCGGCATAGGCCTCCGGCAGGCCGAGCGGCGGCTCCGAACGCGCCACGGTGAGGTGCGGGTGGAACCGCCGCATCTCCCCACGGAACTCCTGCGCGAGCCCCGTCTCGAGATCGGCCACGAGGGCGGCGAAGCCGGTCGCGGGATCGTCGATCCCCGCCCACAGGACCCGGGCCCGGCGCGCCGACGGGAACGCTCCGAGACCGCGCACGCGCGTCGTGACCGGAGGATGGGCGGTGACGATCCCTCCCACGCTCTCTTCGACCCACGGCACAAGGCGGGCCGAAGTCCAGCCGAGGAACTTGAGCGTGACGTGCCAGTTCTCCGGTGGCACCCAGCGAGCGCTCGGGAACGCCTCTCGCCATGGTCCGATGGCTGCGATCACGTCGCGCTGGGCCGGCCGAGGCACCTCGACCGCGAGGAACAGCCGTTGCCCCGGGGCGGCGGCTGAGACAGGGTCCTCCGCCACTCGAGCGTTCCTCAGAGGTCCGAGCCGGGGAGCGGTAGACCCTCGAGATGTCGCCGGACCAGGTCGAGCCCCGCCTGCTCTGCCCAGCGACGGACGCGGGACCGCTCGCCCGGCACCCGGAACCCACGCGCGTGCCGCACATCCTCCGCGTCGATCGCCACCCACACCGTGCCGGGATCGGCACCGGCATGGGCCTCGGGACCGGCGGCGCCGGTCAACGCCAGGCTCACGTCGGCGCCGAACAGCCGGCGAGCCCCGGCGGCCATCTCGAGGGCGCACTCCTCGCTCACCACCCCGGGGCCGTCGATCGTTCCCTGGGACACGCCGAGGACATCCCGCTTCGCCTCGGCCGTGTACACGACCGCCGAGCCGACGAAGGAGTCCGAGGCGCCGGCGACGGACGTGAGGCGCGCCCCGACCCCGCCCCCTGTGAGCGACTCCGCGCACGCGAGCGACTTCTCAGCCGCCCGGAGCAGCCGGCCCACCGCCTCCTCGAGCTCCTCGTCGTCGACGGTGAAGATGGCGTCACCCAGGCGCGCGCGTACCTCTGCCGCCAGCGGGGCGAGCAGCGACTCGGCCTCCTCTTCCGTCGCCGCTTTGGCGGTGAGGCGGACCTTCACCTCGCTCGACGACGCCAGGTACGCGACGCTCGGGTTGGACGATGCCTCGAAGAGGTCGCGCAGCCTCTCGGCGACCCTGGACTCGCCCAGGCTGGCGGACCGGAGCGTCCGCGAAACGATCGTCGCGGGTCCGGCGAGCGCCGCGAGCTCCGGGATGATCGTGCCCTGCATCATCTCCTCCATCTCGACGGGGACGCCGGGAACGGCGTAGACCCGCCCGCCGTCGGGCAGCTCGGCCACGAGCCCCGGAGCGGTGCCGCGGACGGGCAGGATGGTGCGCACCCCTTCGGGGACGTCGGCCTGCCGGAGATTGTTGAGCGGCATGTCTCCACGGCCGTAACCGGCGAACTTCTCGCGGAGCAAGGCTTCTATCTCGGGATGCCGAACCATCGTAAGGCCGAGCAGCCGCGCGATGGCATCTCGGGTCAGATCGTCCTCGGTCGGCCCGAGCCCGCCGGTCACGAGCACGACGTCGGCCCGGCCGAGCGCCACGCGGAGCGCCTCCACGATCCGAGGAACGTTGTCGCCGACCGCCTGATGATGCAGGACGTCCACACCCACCGAAGCGAGCCGTTCGGAGATCCACCGGGCGTTCGTGTTGGCGATCTGACCGAGCAGCAGCTCGGTCCCGACCCCGACCACCTCGGCCCTCACGCTCCCGCCGATGATGTCGCTCCCCCGCACGCGCCGAAGCTGAACGAATCGCCCCAGGGCAAGCCGGGTGCCCCCGGGATGCCGTTATCGACCCCGTTCACCGTCAAACGAACGGCCCCGCCGTCGGTCACCGACAACGCGAGATCACACTGCGCGGTGAACGTCCGCGTCTCCCCCGCCTCCATGGGATACGTCGACTCCACGCCGTCGA
>CAZDXK010000380.1:0-2178 GCA_964509215.1 uncultured Actinomycetes bacterium
TCCACCTCCTGCACCCACGTGCCCGGCACGTCCTCGAACGACGACCGCACGTGGAGGCTCACACCGTGGCGTCGAGCGTACTCCACCGACCGCGAGCTCAGGACCTTCGCGCCGGAGGCGGAGAGCTCGAGCATCTCTTCGTAGGAGATCGTGTCCACCTTCCGCGCGGCCGGCTCGATCCTCGGATCGGCGGTGAACACGCCTTGCACGTCGGTGTAGATCTCGCAGACCTCTGCGCCCACGGCCGCCGCCATCGCCACGGCGGTCGTGTCGGACCCTCCACGGCCGAGCGTGGTGATGTCGTAGTTCGTCGAGAGCCCTTGGAACCCCGCGACGATGACGACGTTGCCCTCACCGAGCGATCTCAGGATCCGCTCGGGACGGATCTCCACGATGCGTGCAGCACCGTGCTGGGTGTCGGTGATGATCCCGGCCTGCGATCCGGTGTACGACGCCGCCTTGCAGCCGCGCGCGTTGATCGCGATCGCGAGCAGCGACATGGCGATGCGCTCGCCGGCCGTGAGCAGCATGTCCAGCTCGCGGGGCTCCGGGACGGGCGCGATCTGCTTCGCCATCACGAGAAGTTCGTCCGTGGTGTCGCCCATGGCGGAGACGGCCACGAGGACGTCGTACCCCTCCTCCTTCGCGCGGACCACCCGGTCGGCGACGTCTTGGATCCGCTCGGTCGTCCCGACCGAGGTTCCGCCGTATTTCTGCACGATGATGGGCACGCTTGATGGACCTCCGTTCGCGGTCCGAGTCAGCGTAACAGCGGCCTCAGGCCGGATCGGGAAGGCCGAGCGCGTCGCGCAGGAACCGCACCTGGAGCAACAACAGGTTCTCGGCGACCTCCGGCTGGCTCGGCGCGTGGGTGATGCCAGAGAGCGGGATCACCGAGTGGAACCGGCCGGCCTCCATGAGCGCCTTCGACAGGCGAAGGGTGTTCGCGACGTAGACGTTGTCGTCGGCGAGGCCGTGGATCAAGAGCAACGGCCTGCGGAGGTTCGGCGCGTCGTCGAGCAGGCGGTACCGCGCGTACGCCTCGACGTCGGTGTCCGGCATCCCCAGGTAGCGCTCGGTGTAGTGCGTGTCGTAGAGCTCGCCGTCCGTCACGGGAGCGCCGCTCACCGCCGCGTGGAACACGTCGGGGCGACGCAGGACGGCCATCGCCGCGAGGAACCCGCCGAACGACCAGCCGCGGATCGCGACACGCTCGAGGTCGAGGAACGGATACGCCTCGGCCGCGGCGTGAAATCCGTCGACCTGGTCCTCGAGGACGGAGTCGGCCAGATCGCGGTAGACCTCGCGCTCCCATCCAGGGCCCCGCCCCGGCGTCCCGCGACCGTCGATCACCAGCACCGCGAACCCCTGGTCGGCGAACCACTGCGACTCCAGGAAGCTCAACCCCGCCTTGATCACGCGGCCGAAATGCGGTCCGCCGTATGGGTCCAGCAGCACGGGGATCGGCCCGTCGGGTTCGGTTCCGCCCGGCGTGAGGAGCGCCGTCCGAAGCTTGCGGGTTCCACCGAGCGAGAACCTCGGTGCCGCGACGAGCAGCGGTTCCTCCGCGAACGAACGAAGCGTTCCGACCTCGTTCCCGCCGCGGATCACGCGCGAGACGGGCAGCCCTTCGGCCGGAGCGGACGTCACGACCAGCACGTCGCCGCCCTGTGTCGCTGTGTGGAAGCCCGGCTCCTCCGTGATGCGGGTCAGCGTGCCTCCGGCGTCCACCCGCCAGACATGCAGCTCGGTGGGATCGTCGGTGGCGCGGAACAGCACATGGTCGTCGCCGATCTCGACGACCTCCTCGACCTGAAGCCCGACCGGCGTCACCGCCGCGTCGTCGAACGTGAGCCGGCGAGTGTCCTCGGAGTCGAGCGTTCGCACCAGGCGCCCATCGGCCAGGTACCCCGGCAGGCCGAGAACGATGTGGAGCCAACGTTCGTCGCGGTCCCGACGCACGAGCGTGGTCTCGCCGGTGACAGGATCCGCGCTCAGGATCTGCCAGGTCCTCTGATCCCGCGACTGAACGACCAATGTCAGCGGGCCGTTCACGCTCCACTCGACCGTCACCAGGTACGGGAACGCGCCGACGTCCCACGCGACGTCCACCCGACTCCCTTGCATGTCGAACACCGAGAGCGTGACGATCGCGTTGTCCGTTCCCGCCGCGGGGTA
>CAZDXK010000381.1:0-2175 GCA_964509215.1 uncultured Actinomycetes bacterium
GAAGTACGCGATCTCCGGCTGATACCCGGCCGCGACCAGCGTCTCGAAGCCCGCCTGGACCAGGGAGGACGCGCCCCCGCACAGCACCGACTGCTCGCCGAAGAGATCCGTCTCGGTCTCCTCCTTGAACGTGGTCTCCAGCACACCGGCGCGCGCGGCACCGATCCCTGCCGCGTACGCCAGCGCGCGTCCGTGGGCCCTGCCGGTGGAATCCTGGTGCACGGCGATCAGCGCGGGCGTCCCGATCCCCTGTTCGTACGTCCGGCGGACCAGGTGCCCCGGGCCCTTCGGCGCGATCATCGTGACGTCCACGCCCTCGGGAGCCGCGATCGTCCCGAAGTGGATGTTGAAGCCGTGCGCGAACATCAGCATGTTGCCCTGCTCGAGGTTCGGCCCGATGTCGTCGGTGTACGCCTTCGACTGCGCCGTGTCGGGGAGGACCACCATCACGACGTCTGCTTCACGGACGGCGTCGGCTGTGTCGAGCACGCGGAGGCCGGCGTCCTCGGCGACCCGGCGAGAAGCGGAACCCGCGCGCAGACCCACGCGGACGTCGAGCCCGGAGTCCCGGAGGTTCAGCGCGTGCGCGTGGCCCTGGCTGCCGAAGCCCAGGATCGCGATCTTCTGCCCGCTGAGGGCGTCGGGATCCGTGTCCTTCTCGTAGTAGATCGTCGCCATCGTCGTCTTCGTCCTTCCTGCTCGCAGGCCTCGTGGTTCCCACCGCTCGTCTCAGACCAGTCGCCTCACACCCCGCCGCCGTCCCATCCGGCGTCCTCGCCTCCGGCGGCCTTGGCGGACTTGAGGTTCCGTTCACGGATGCCGCGGTTGCCGCGGGTGAGCGCGATCCGCCCCGTGCGGGCGAGCTCCACGATCCCGAAGTCCCCCAGCAGCTCGAGCAGCGCGGAGAGCTTGTCCGGCGCACCGGTCGCCTCGATCGTGAGCGTTTGGTGCGTGGCGTCGGACACCCGGACACGGAACACCTGGCAGAACTCCAGGACCCGCGCCCGCGCGTCGCCCTCGGCGCGCACCTTCACCAGCATCAGTTCCCGCTCCACGGTGTCGGCGGGTTCGTGCTCCAGAATCTTGATCACGTTGATGAGCTTGTTGAGCTGCTTCGTGATCTGTTCGAGCGGCTTCTTGTCGACGTTGACGACGATCGTCATGCGCGACATGCCGGGCCTCTCGGTGGGACCGACCGCGAGCGAGTCGATGTTGAACCCTCGGGCGGCGAACAGTCCTGCCACGCGCGTCAGGACGCCGGGACGGTCTTCGACCAGGACGGAGAGCGTGTGGAGGGTGCTCATGCGATGGGTGCCTCGGCCGGGTCGTTCGCCCGCTTCAGGCCCTCGGGCCCGGTGATGATTTCGTCGTTCGACGCCCCGGCGGGCACCATCGGGAAGCACATCTCATTCGAGTCCACGCGGAAGTCGATCACGACACTCCGGTCGGTGATGGAGAGCGCTTTCTCGATCACGGCGTCGACCTCGTCGGGGTGCTCGGCGCGCAGGCCGACGCACCCGTAGGCCTCCGCGAGCTTCACGTAGTCAGGAGTGTCGTACGTCAGGTGCACCTGGCTGTAGCGTTCGTCGTAGAAGAGCTCCTGCCACTGGCGGACCATGCCCAGGTAGGCGTTGTTGATGATCGCCGTGACGAACGGGATCTTCTCCGTGGTCGAGGTCGCGAGCTCCTGCGCGGTCATCTGGAAGCACCCGTCACCATCGATCGCGATCACGCGACTGTTCGGCATACCGGCCGCAGCACCGAGCGCCGCCGGCACCGCGAATCCCATCGTGCCCAGACCGCCCGAGTTGATCCAATGCCGAGGCTTCTCGAACTTCCAGAACTGCGACGCCCACATCTGGTGCTGACCCACACCCGCTACGACGATCGTGTCGTCGTCGGCTGCCTCGCGCAGCCGCTCGATGCAGAACTGCGGCTTCAGCGGCCCGTCGGGCTGCTGATCGTAGCGGTACGGGAACGTCCGCTTCCACTCCTCCAGCTGGCCGAGCCAGGCCTTCCGGTCGGGAACGCCACCGGCCTCGTCCTGCCGCTTGTCGAGCTCGTTCACGAGCTTGCCGATCACGTCCTTGCAGTCGCCGACGATCGGCACGGCCACCGCACGGTTCTTCCCGATCTCCGCCGGGTCGATGTCCACGTGGATCACGGTCGCGTTCG
>CAZDXK010000382.1:0-2170 GCA_964509215.1 uncultured Actinomycetes bacterium
CGATCGACCCGCGGGCCTTCCCGAGGTTGGACCGGAGCTCGTCGGCGCCGTTCGTGAGCATGGTCGCGGCGCGGGTCAGCTTGTTCTCGACGACGGCGCCCATCGCCTCGAGCGCCGACGAGACCTCTGCAAGGCTCGACTGGATATCGGAGGCGTCGCCGAAGCGCTGCACCAAGCTATAGAGGAAGAGCACGATCGGCAGTGCCGACGAGTACGGCACGATCACGACGCCCTTCGACCACGCGTCGGCGTGTGCGCGCTTCAACACGGCGTAGGCAGCGTCGGGGACGGCGGCGACCGCGACCTGCGACGTCACGGCCGGATCCAGGTACTGCGCGACCTCCTTCGCCCGCGCGGCGACGGCGCGTTCGACATCGCGCGCGCATGCGTCGCGCGTGACCGGGTCGTTCGCGACCTCCAGCGCCTCGAGCTCGGCGAGCGCCGTCCACTTGGAATCGATCGGCAACCGACGCCCGTCGGAGAGCTGCAGACCGAACTCGACGACCTTGCCTCCGACCCGGAGGTCCGTGACGAGCATGCCCGGTGGCAGCTGTGCCAGATGCTCACGCAACACGTTCTCCCCGGCGCGGCCCTTGGAAGCGCCGCCCGCCAGCACCGTGGAAAGCCGACGGACCACCTCGCGACCCTCGACGTCGGCTTGACGGCGTTCCCGCTCGCACAGGCTCAGCTCCTCGAGCGTCCGACGCGCACCGTCCAGACCGGCGCGCAACTGCTCGCCCGCCAAGTCTCGGTTGACCGCCGAGTCTGCGATCCGTCGGAGTTCCGCGGACTGCGCCTCCAACCGGGCCTCCACGACCGCGAGCGGCGTGTCCCCGCCCACAACCCCGGGCCTCGGCTGCTTCCGAAGGGCGACGATGACAGCGCCGGCGGCGACGCCCACCGCCAGAGCCACGAGCGCGATCCCGATCTGGTTCATGAGGGAGGATCCTTTCGTCGAGGAAGTCAAGGGGGGACGTCACGACCGTAGACGGAGGCTCTGACATGCCGGAGCGGAAAGGTGGGACAAGACCCGGCGCGGATGCGCTTAGCCTTCGAGCGTGCGATCCCGGCCGGACGTGCTACCGGCGTGAGCTCGCCGCCGCGGCCGCTCCACCAGCTCGACGGCAACGCCGTCGGGATCGAGGACCGTCATGCAGCGGACGCCGTTCCAGTCGCCTGGCTCCGTCAGCTCGACGGGCGCCGACTTCACCGACCAGCCGGCGTCGACCAGCTTGCTGTGGAGCGCATCCACGTCGTCGACCGTAAGCCCGATGTGGCCCGAGCCCGGGCGTTCCAGAGCGCGTGCCGCGCCCCCCACCGCACCGACGTATTCGAGCAACTCCAGCACCTGTCCGTTGCCCAAGTCGAGATCGGCACTCAGCAAGCGGGCTCCGGGCACGCCGGTGAGCCGCTCGACCTCTTCGCCCGAGAGCTCGCCGACGCTCCGCACCGGGAGCTCGAGCAGGTCGCGGTAGAACGCAAGCGACCGTGCGATGTCGCCGGTGGTGACCGAGACATGATCGAGTCCAAGGATCCTCATGCGCCGCCTCCCGATCGGTCGGCCAAGCGTCCAGGCACGATATCGCGCCGGAAGACATCGTCTACGGTCTCCGCGCGCTTGACCACCTCCGCCTGGTCGCCGTGGACCAGGACGGTGGCCGGCCGAGGCAGAGCGTTGAAGTTGCTCGAGGCGGCGTCCTGATAGGCGCCGGTGTCGAGGATGGCGATGACGTCGCCCGGCTCGACGTCGGGGAGCGCTGCGCCAGAGACGATCACGTCGAACCCACAACTCATGCCGACCACGTCGGCCTCCTGCGACAGGGGCCGATCGGCTCGGCTCGCCACAACGGCCGTCCAGCGGTTGTGCTCGATCAAGCCGTCGGGCAGGAACATCTCGGTCGTATCCAGCTCGACCCACCGTCGCGGGATGGGCCGAGTCTGTGCCTTCACGTTCCGCACGGTTGCCAGGTGGATCCCCGTGTCGGCGAGCAGCGCCCGGCCCGGCTCCGCTTCCAGACGGATGCCCTCCGTTCGCACGCCGTGTCGGCGCAGCCCCGCGCGCAGCGACGTCGCAACGGCGTCGGCGTACGCCTCGATCGGCGGGGAGAGCTCGTCGGCGGGCCGCTGCATGCCACGAGCGGAGGCGCGGCCCGTCGGGTCGCGCGGCGAG
>CAZDXK010000383.1:0-2162 GCA_964509215.1 uncultured Actinomycetes bacterium
GGCGATCGTGTGCCCGACCATGTCCGGCACCACCGTGGAGCGGCGTGACCAGGTCTTCACGACCCGCTTGTCGCCGCGCTTGTTCATGTCGTCGATCTTCACCATCAGGTGCTCGTCGACGAACGGACCCTTCTTCACCGACCTCGGCATCAGCCACGACCCTTCCCGCGGCGGCGAACGATGTACTTGCTCGACGCCTTGTTCTTCTTCCGCGTACGGCCTTCCTTCTTGCCCCACGGCGACGTCGGATGACGCCCACCTGAGGACTTGCCCTCACCGCCGCCGAGCGGATGGTCGACGGGGTTCATCGCCACACCTCGGACGGACGGACGCTTGTTCTTCCAGCGATTGCGACCGGCCTTCCCGAGCGAGATCAACTCGTGCTCGGGGTTGCCCACCACTCCCACGGTTCCCTTGCACGTGGCATCGACGAGACGAGTCTCGCCGGAGGGAAGCCGAAGGGTAGCGTACTTGCCCTCCTTCGCCATCAACTGGACGCTGGTGCCCGCCGACCGCGCCATCTTGGCGCCCGCGCCCGGCTTCAGCTCGATAGCATGGATCACCGTGCCGACGGGGATGTTGCGGAGCGGCAACGAGTTGCCCGGACGGATCTCGGCGTCGGGGCCGGACATCAGCGTGTCCCCTTGCATGACACCTTGCGGCGCAAGGATGTAGCGCTTCTCACCATCGGCGTAGTGCAGCAGCGCGATCCGCGCGCTCCGGTTGGGGTCGTACTCGATGTGGGCCACCTTCGCGGGGACGCCGTCCTTGTTCCGACGGAAGTCCACGATCCGGTAGCGGCGCTTGGTTCCGCCGCCCTGGTGGCGCGCGGTGATCCGGCCGTGCACGTTCCGCCCGGCCTTCTTGCGCCCCTTGACGACGAGCGACTTCTCCGGCGTGGAGCGCGTGATCTCGTCGAAGGACGCGACGCTCGCGCCGCGGCGACCAGGCGTCGTCGGCTTGTACTTGCGAACGGCCATCTAGCCCAACCCGCCTTCGAAGATCTCGATGGAGTCGCCCTCGGCGAGGGTGACGATCGCGCGCTTCTCGTCGCCGCGCTTCCCCTTGGTGTAGCCGCGGCGCTTGACCTTGCCGCGACGGTTCAGGGTGTTCACGGAGGTCACGGTGACGTCCCAGATGACCTGGACCGCCTGCTTGATCTCGGTCTTGTTCGCGCGCGGATCGACGAGGAACGTGTACGTGTTCCGGTCGATCCCCGCGTAGGATTTCTCGGAGACGATGGGCCGGATGATCACGTCACGGGAAGATTTCATCCCGCCACCCCCGTTGAGCCTTCGAGCACGCCGAGGGCCGCGTCGGTGAACAGCACCCGGTCGGCTCGGAGGATCTCGTAGGTGCCGAGGCTCTTCGCGTACGTGATCCGAACGTGCCGCAGGTTGCGGAAGGACTTCTCCACGACCTCGTGCGGCTCGGGCAACACCACGAGCACCTTGCCCTCGAGCTCGAGCGCGTTGAGCAGGCCGACCGCCTCGCGGGTCCGCGGCTCGTCGAACGCGATGTCGTTCACGGCGACGAGCTTGCCGCTCTGAAGCGCGTCGGTCAGCGCGGAGCGCAGCGCGCCACGACGCATCTTCTTGTTCACACGCATCTCGTGCGAGTGCGGGTGAGGTCCATGCGCGACGCCGCCGCCCACCCACTGCGGCGACCGGATCGACCCCTGGCGGGCGCGGCCGGTCCCCTTCTGACGCCACGGCTTCTTCCCCCCGCCGGAGACGTCCCCACGGGTCTTGGTCGAGTGCGTTCCGGCACGGATACCGGCGAGCCCCGCGGTCACGACCTGATGCATCAGCGGCACGCTTACCTTGGACTCGAACACGTCGGCGGGGAGGTCACGTGACCCGACCTTCTTGCCCTGCGCGTCGTGGAGCTCGATGGAGGCCATCAGGCGCCCTTCCCTGCATGAGCCGTCGCGGGGGCCTTGACGGCCGACCGGACCATGACGAGGCCGCCGTTCGGGCCGGGAACTGCGCCCTTGACCAGGAGCAGGTTGCGCTCGGGGTCGGCCTGGACCACCTCGAGGTTCAGCACGGTGATGCGCTGGTTACCGTGTTGGCCGGCCATCCGCATCCCCTTAAAGACCCTCGACGGTGTGGCGCACGCGCCGATCGAGCCCGGCGACCGGTGCTTCTTCTCCGTGCCGT
>CAZDXK010000384.1:0-2162 GCA_964509215.1 uncultured Actinomycetes bacterium
AAGCCCCACCCGGAGCAAGGCCAAGCAGGGAGCGTTCGGTAGGCGCACGCAGCGATGCGGGGCCCGCCGGGAAGAACGGCCCGTTCGAGCTCCCGGGTAGGCCGCACGAGGGCTTCGGCCCCGGGGTCCCGAAAGGGGCTCAGAGAGATGGTCGCCGGGCGGTTTCGACCGCCCACAGAACCCGGCTTACAGGCCGGCTCCTCCGCTCTTCGTCGAGCGGATCCTCACCGAGCGAGCGCGGCGCCCGCCTCGACGGCGCGCCGGAGCTGCTTGCCGGCGTGATAGCTCGATCGAACGAGCGGTCCGGCCTCGACGTGCGCGATGCCGAGCTCGTTCTCGCCGAACCGCTTCCACTCGGCGAACTCGTCCGGTCTCACCCACCGATCGACGGGAAGGTGGAACTCGGTCGGCCGCAGGTATTGCCCGATCGTGACGATGTCGGCGCCCGCATCCGCGATGTCCCGCAGGGCTTCGGGGATCTCGTCCGGGCTCTCGCCCATCCCAAGGATCAGGTTCGACTTGGTGACCTGGCCGGGGCGAAGCGCCTTCGCGATCCGAAGCACGTCGAGCGAGCGTTCGTACCCGAACGCCGGCCGGATCCGGCCGTGGAGTCGCCGCACCGTCTCGAGGTTGTGGGCGAACACGTCGGGGCCGGACTCGATCACGGTCGTGAGGTCGCGCTCGCCGCCGCTGAAATCGGCCGGCAGCACCTCCACACCGCAACCGGGGATGGCCTCGCGGATCGCGCGTACGGTGGCAGCCCAGATCCGTGCCCCGCCATCGGGAAGGTCGTCGCGCGCGACGCCGGTGAGAACGACGAACCGCAGCCCCATCGCGGTGACCGCCTCCGCGATCCGACGCGGCTCGTCCTCATCGACCGGGTCGGGGCGAGCCGTCATGACGTCGCAGAAGCCGCAGCGGCGGGTGCACTTGTCCCCGAGGATGAGGAACGTCGCCTCGCGCTCCTCCCAACACTCGTGGATGTTCGGACACATCGCCTCTTCGCACACCGTGTGTAGCGAGAGGCCGCGCATGATGCCCTTCAGCTCTTGGTAGTTGGGGCCGTCCTGCAGCCGGACCTTGAGCCACGGCGGCTTGCGCTCTTCGGCCGCGCTCGGGTTGGTGGAGACGATCGGCAGGTGGAGGCGGCGTCGGTGCGGGTTGTGGTCCCGGTCGGCCATCCCGGCCAGTCTAGCCCGCTGCGCGACCGACGGTCGGCGCCGGGAGGTCCCGCCGGGAGACCCGGTGGCGGCTCGGACGATCGCCGGACCACGTCGACGGTGAGGCGGGGAGGAACACTCGGAACGAGGCGCCGCCGCCGTCACGATCCTGCACCCAAGCGCGCCCGCCATGCAGGTCCGTGAACATGGCCACGAGGGACAACCCGATGCCGGTGCCGGGGGAGTGGGCCGATGCCGTCGGACCCTGTCGGAACGGCTCGAAGATGGCGGTCTGCAGTTCGGAAGGGACGCCGGGCCCGTCGTCCTCGACGGCCAAGATCGCGCCTTCGTCCTCGGACCAGACGCGGACCCACACGATCGCTTCGGACTCGGTGTGGCGGACCGCGTTCATCACCAGGTTCTCCACGATGCGTTCGATCTTCGCGGGGTCGATGGCGAGGACGACCGATTCCACCTCGACGGCGACCCGGCGTTCGCCCGTTTCGAGGCTGTCCATCGTGCGCCGCACGAGCGCGCCGAGATCGGTACGGCGCAGCTGCGGCGTGACGATGCCGCGCGAGAGCCGGTCGATGTCCAGCAGGTCCTTCAGGAGGCGGTCGAGCTTACGGGCGTTCTGCGCGAGACGGCGCGTGAGGTCGCGCTGGTCGGCCACGGCGAGCTGATGATTCTGCTGCTCGAGCGTCAGGGCCAGGCCGAGGATCGAGGTGAGCGGGCTGCGGAGCTCGTGCGAGACGGCCGCGAGGAACGTGTTCTTCATCTCGTCGAGCGAGCGGAGCCGTTCTGCGGCCTCGCGCTCGCGGCGCTCGCTCTTCTTCAGGGCCTCCTCCGCCAGCTTGCGATCCGTGATGTCGAACATCACGCCCTGAACGAGGACGGGCGTGTCCTCGTCGCCGAACAGGAAGGCGGACTCGTCGCGGATCCATGCGACCTGCCCGTCCGGACGGATGATCCGGTACTCGACCGCCCAACCCTCCCTCTCCT
>CAZDXK010000385.1:0-2146 GCA_964509215.1 uncultured Actinomycetes bacterium
GTTGGTGGTGCACGCGCCGGGTCGCACCGACCCGTTGGACGACACAACGCGCGTCACGCTCGCCGACCTCGCTCCGACCACTGCCGCGTTGATACGCTTCGCGGACTGGCCGACGGATCGCGCGGGCGCGGTGTTGCCGGGCATCGCCCCGGGCGCTGCGCCTCCGAAGGTCATCGTGACGTTCGTGATCGACGGGGGCGGGTGGAACGTGCTGCACCACTGGCCCGACAGATGGCCGAACCTCAAGCGGCTGATGGGACAGGGCGCCAACTATCGCAACGCGATCACCGGCTCCTTCCCCGCGGTGACCGCGTGCGCGCACGCCACGATCGGCACCGGAACGTTCCCGAAACAGCACGGCATCACCGGACACAACATCCGCGACGGCAGCAAGGTTCGCAAGGCCTACGGCGACGCAGGCCATGCCAACCCTGACGACATCTTGATCCCCACGCTCGCCGACCTGTGGAGCGACGACACCGGCAACCGAGCGTGGGTCGGCGAGATCGGCTACCAGGTCTGGCACATGGGGATGGTCGGCCGGGGCGGGCATTCACGCGACGGCGACCAGCTTCCCGTCGGCGTGTATTGGGACGAGATGGCGTACAAGGAGAACGGCGTCGGCGAGTGGGCACCGCACAACCCCGACCTCTTCCGCATGCCGTCCACCGTGCCCGGGCTCGACGTGTACGACGCGCACCTGGAGGCGTTCACGTCGCCGGAGTGGGATCGGACCTTCGACCCGAGGGCTCGTCAGACTCCGTGCTGCGCGCCGCCGATCGTGCGATACCAGGGCGATCTGATCGAGGCGACGCTCCGCAGCGAGCCGATCGGTGAGAGCGGCGTCACGGACCTGCTCTACATCAACTACAAGACCCCCGACTACACGGGCCACATCTACAACATGAAGTCGCAGTGGGAGGGCCTCGTCCTGCAGGAGGTCGACGCGCAGCTCGGTCGGCTGGTCACCACGCTCGACGAGCTCTTCCCCGACGAATACGCGCTGATCGTGACCGCCGACCACGGACAGTGTCCACTGCCGGACGACGTGGACGGGGTGCGCCTCGACCCGGTGCAGCTCGGCGAGGCGATCGACCAGCGGTTCGGCGGCGAGCTGGTGACGACCGTGCAGAGCGTGGTGCCGTCCGAGATCTACCTCCACGAGGGCGTGCTCCGGGTGAACGGGGCCTCGATCGACGACGTCGCGGTCGCCCTGCGCGACTACCGCTACCGGCAGAACATCGGCCCCTACGTGCCGCAGAGCGCCATCGAGCAGGACCTGCTCGACACGAAGGAGTTCTCAGCGGTGTTCTCGACCACGTACCTCGCGTCGCTCGAACATGCCGATCTGTCGGTGTTCGGCGAGACCGCGTACCCGGACGGCGACCCGGACGGTATCCCGGAGATCCCTTAGGCCGATGGCCATCGAGCTGACCACTCACGACCGGGAGACGCTCGATGGCGGACGCGGCCAGGCCGCGGCCCTCGCGATGCGGATCGTGGTCGACATGGCGCGCGTCTGGCAGGCCGGCCGCCTGATCGACGTGACTTCGGCGCATGTCGACAGCTGCCTGTATCACGGGCAGGCAGGACTGGACTTCGCGGAGGAGCTGCTCTCCGGCGGGGCGCGCGTCGCCGTGCCGACGACGCTGAACGTCTCGTCGCTCGACCTGCTTCACCCCGAGCTCGTCCGGCTCGATGCCGACACGGCCTCGCGGGCTCGCAGGCTGATGGATGCGTACGTCGCCATGGGCTGTACCCCGACGTGGACGTGCGCGCCGTATCAGCTCGAGCGGCGTCCCGCGTTCGGCGAGCACGTCGCGTGGGCCGAGTCGAACGCGATCGTGTTCGCCAACTCGGTATTGGGCGCGCGGACGAACCGCTACGGCGACTTCATCGACATCTGCGCGGCGATCACCGGACGGGTGCCGGAGGCCGGCTTGCACGTGGACGAGCACCGGCGAGGCGGGATCGTGTTCCGGCTGGCGGACGACATCCCGCACCGCCTCCTCCACGACGAGGTCACCCCCACCTGCGTCGGACATATCGTCGGGAAGGATTCCGGGAGGGACGTGCCCGTCGTCGTCGGGCTCCCGCTCGAGACCGGAGAGGACCGATTGAAGGCGCTCGGAGCCGCCGCGGCGTC
>CAZDXK010000386.1:0-2145 GCA_964509215.1 uncultured Actinomycetes bacterium
TCGGGAAGCATCGAACGATCGATCCCCGTCGCTTCCAGGACGGGCTCCGACCACGTACGGGAACGTGGATCGAGCAACGCGAGCGACGACGCGTTCGAATAGTCGACCGCGGTCACGCCGCTCACGGAGCGGAGCGCATAGGTGCCGGGCGACATCAGCGTGGCGGCGTCCTTCCACAGCTCCGGCTCCTCGTCGCGGACCCAGAGCGCCTTGAACACCGCGTGCGAGGAGTCCAGGTTCGCGCCGACGTGCGAGTAGAACTCCTGCGGCGACATGGCCCTCGAAAGGGCCGCGGACTGCTCCTCCGCCCGGCGATCCATCCAGATCATCGCCGGCCGGACCGGACGGCCCGCGGCGTCGCAGACCACCATCCCGTCCAACTGGGATCCGAACGACAAACCCTTGACCGCGGATGCGCCCTCAGGCACCTCGGCGACGAGCCGAGCCACCGTTCGCTCGATCGCGCCGACCCAGAGGTCCGGGTCCTGCTCGGCCCAGGTCGGATACGGGAACGACAGGTCGTACGCCTCGTACGACGACGCGACCAGCGTGCCGTCGGCCGCGTACAGCGCGGAGTTCGTTCCCTGACTGCCGACGTCGCAGCCGATGACGTACGGGCCGCTCACGGGATGATCACCATCTTCAAGCCGGCTCCTGAACGGATCGTCTCGAACGCCCTGCCGATCTCCTCGAGCGGGAACCGGTGCGTCACAACGCCTTGCAGGTCCTCGCGCCGGCGGTTGAGGTAGTCCATCGTGATGCGGTACTGACGGTGCGACGCGCCGTAGGCCCCCAAGATCGCGAGCTCCTTGTAGTGCAGCTGGTTCATGTCGAGCGGACTGACGGGATCATGCTTGGGCAGTCCGGCGAAGTACACGACCTTCGCGCGCTTGGCCGCCATCTCGAGCGCGGCCTGCTGCGCCGGCTTCGCCGGCGCAGCGACGCTCACCCGTTCGACGCCTTGCCCATCGGTGCGCGACAACACCTCCTCGACGCCGTTGTCCTCCCCCGCGACCCACGCCTCGTCGACGAACCTCCCGACGACGCCGAGCGCGATGTCGAGCCGGTCATGGCTGACGTCGGTCATCCACACACGGCTCGCGCCGCGATCGCGCGCCATGACGGCCTGCCAGCACCCGATCGGACCGGTGCCGAGGATCATCACCGTGTCGCCCAAGCGGATGTCGAGCTGCTCGATCCCGTTCAACGCGCACGCGAACGGGTCGGCCACGGTGGCGAGATCCGACGGCAGATCGTCGGGAAGCGGGATCAGGTTCTTCATCGCGATCGGCGGGACGGCCGCGTAGTCGGCGTACGCACCGGGGAACGGGTCGTAGCCGTAGAGCAGATGGTGCTCGCACAGGTTCTGGAACCCCTCCGTGCACCAACGGCACTCGCCGCACGTGAGGATCGAGCCCAGGAAGACGCGATCGCCTTCGGCCACGCCGGGCGGGAGATCCGCGTCCGGACCCACCTCCGCGAGCGTGCCCACGGGCTCGTGTCCGAGCACCCACGGGACGGGCGCCTTCGGGTCGCCGTTGAAGAACGTCCGCGCGTCGGTCCCGCAGATGCCGCACGCCTCGACCTTCAGGATCGCGCCGCGCGGATCGAGCTTCGGCTCCTCGGCATCTCCGACGCGCACGGCGTTGACGTCGGTCATGAACGCCGCCTTCATGCGCTCAGCTCCTGCTGCAGCGCGTCGTAGGCCTTGTCCGCGCTCCAGCGTTCGCGGATCACCCGCGCCAGGGCCCTCGTGATCGCCTCGGGCGACGTGTGCATGAAGATGTTGCGGCCGACCGAGCATCCGATCGCTCCGGCGCTCACCGCCTGCTCCATCCGGCTCAGGAGCTCCTTGTCCTCCAGCCGCGATCCGCCCGCGAGCACCACCGGGATCCCCGACGTCGCCTCGACCAGCTTCCCGAAGGACTCCGGATCGCCCGGCCAGTTCGTCTTGACGATGTCGGCGCCGAGCTCCGCGCAGAGGCGCACGTTTCGCCGCAGGTACTCGAACCCGTACTGCTCCTTCAGAGCCTCCACGGACGCGTACGTCGTGGGGAACTCCGCCTCCGCGATGAACGGCATCCCGAGCGCCTCGCACTCGCGGCCCACCCCGGCGAGGATCTCGATCATGCCGGCCTCGGTGTC
>CAZDXK010000387.1:0-2143 GCA_964509215.1 uncultured Actinomycetes bacterium
CGCGGCCAGAACCTCAAGGAAGAGGACGTCGTGAAGCACGTGTTCACGACGACCACGCACAACTGGATGCTGTTCTTCACCACGAAAGGGCGGGTGTACCGCGTGAAGGCGCACAGCATCCCGGAGTCGGGCCGGATCGCGCGCGGCCTCTACGCCGCCAACCTGCCCGGGGTCGCGCTCGACGGCGACGAGCGCATCAGCGCCGTGATCGACCTCAAGGAGTACTCCGAGGGGGAGTTCCTGCTCTTCGCGACCAAGAACGGCATCGTGAAGAAGACCAAGCTGCCTGAGTACGACTCGCCGCGCACCGGCCTCATCGCGATCAATCTCCGCGAGGGCGACGAGCTGATCGACGTGAAGCTCACCGATGGCAGCGACGAGATCTTCCTCGTCTCGCGGAAGGGCCAGGCGATCCGCTTCAAGGAGTCGCTCGCCCGTCCGATGGGCCGCGGGACGGGTGGGGTGATCGGTATGCGCCTGGGCGAGGACGACCGGGTGATAGCGGTCGGCCTGGCGTCCGACGGCGAAGAGATGATCAGCGTGACCGAGCAGGGCTACGGCAAGCGCTCGAAGCTCGCCGACTACCCGCCCAAGGGCCGCGGCGGCAAGGGCGTGATCGGCCACCAGCTCACGAAGAGGACCGGCCTGCTCGCGGGGGCCTACATCGGGTCGAAGGACATCGACATGTTCGTGATCTCGTCGAGCGGACAGGTCGTTCGCGTGCCGGCCGGCGACATCCGCCGGGTGGGCCGAGCCAGCCAGGGCGTGCGCACGATGCGCGTCGAGGAGGGCGCGACGGTCGTGGCGCTCGCTCCGGTGATCATCCAGATGGACGAGGACGAGGGATAGCGCGCCGACTGTGGCGTAAGTGGACGATAATCGCCGGAATGCATCCGGAGGCAGGTATCGCGATCGTCTTGGCGGCGAGCGTGCTCGCGGTCGTCACCGCCGGAAGACTCCGAGCGTCGCTGCCCCGGCCCGCGATCGATGCGCTGATGGCGCTCGCAGGAGCCGGGATCGGCGTCGGGAGCCTGATGATGCTCGACGACGTGGGAACAGCATCGTGGATCGCGGCGCCGGTCGTCCTCGGGACGATCGCCCCGCTGCACGTGCGAGCGTTGTTCGCCCGTGGGGGGCCTTTCCGGACCTGAGGCCACCGAGGGTGCTTGCCCCGGCCCGCCCCTACCCGTAGAACCCTTCAAGGAGATGTCCCAAACGGCCGAGAACCCCGAACCGCCCCCCCCGCCATCACCGACGCCGGCACCACGCCGGAGCGGGGGCGTGCAACCCGTCGGCCGCCGGACGCAGGTCGTGGTCCGCAAGGTCAGTCCCTTGTCCGTGCTGAAGTTCTCGCTGCTCTTCTACCTGTGCGTCATGTTGATCGTGTACTTCGCGCTGATGATCATCTACTGGTTGCTCAGCGCGGTGGGTGCGATCGACTCGGCGGGCCGCCTGCTGGGCTACGTGTTCGCGACCGGGAACGCTGGGGAGACCCAGGCGGTCGAGATCCGGTTCGGATCCGTGTTCGGCTGGCTCCTTCTGCTCGGGCTCGGGAACGTCGTCATCTGGTCGCTCGTGAACGTGTTCGTGGCGTTCCTGTACAACCTGATCAGCGACGTCGTGGGCGGTGTCGAGGTCACGCTCGCGCAGAAGCACTGACGGTTCCCCCGCGAAGATCGCACGTTTGACACCGTCTCCGGGCCATGGCTAGGCTGCCGAACCCGCGACCCGGGGCCCGTAGCTCAGCTCGGTTAGAGCGCTGCCCTGATAAGGCAGAGGTCGATGGTTCAAATCCATCCGGGCCCACCGACCGTTCCCCCGCCCCGTCCCCGCCCCTTCTGCACGGACCGCTCCCGATGGGACGCCCCCCGCTCCTCCTGGGAGGATGCAGGGAGCAGACGAAGGGCTAACATCTTGGAACGCGAGCGACGTTAGCGTTCGAGTCCATCAAGCCCACTCCCGGAAGGAGGGCATCCATGGCAGACGACTCCGAGGTGACCGAGGAGAAGAAGGGCGGTTTCTTCAGGAAGCTGTTCAAGCTGGCGTTCATCGCCGCGATCGTGGCCGGCGTGGCAGCGGTCTTCAAGCGCCGCCGCGGTAGCGACGTGGACGATGTCGAGTGGCAGGAGCTCCCGCCCCCCGC
>CAZDXK010000388.1:0-2143 GCA_964509215.1 uncultured Actinomycetes bacterium
CTCAAAGGTTGCGCTGCAGGAACGTCTTTGGCCTGACACATTTGTTGCGGAGGCTAACCTCTCCAATCTGGTGGCTGAAATTCGCGAAGCCCTCGGTGATCACGGTCGTAAGTCGAAATGGATCCGCACCGCGCACGGGTTCGGCTATGCGTTTTGTGGGGAGGCCATCACACTAACGGGCGCTTATGAAACCGCTGCCGATCTAACCATGTGCTGGCTCGAGTGGGGCCGTCGCCGCTTTCCTCTGTCGATCGGCGAACACGTCATCGGACGCGATTCTGATGTAGAGGTCAGGCTTGACGCGTCAACGGTGTCTCGCCGCCATGCGAAGCTCGTGGTAACGGCGGAACGCACCGTGCTCGAGGATTTCGGCAGCAAGAACGGCACACTACGTGGCAACGAGCGCGTCACCTCGCCCGTCCAACTCGTTGACGGGGATGCCATCCATATCGGTTCGCTCCTCATCACCTTCCACGTACGAGCCCAAGGATCGACGGAGACACTCGCGTAAGCAATGGCCATCACCGCTGGTACTCGCATCGGTCCTTATGAGATCGTTAGTTGGCTTGGGGCCGGAGGCATGGGGGAGGTCTACCGTGCGCGCGATCCACGTCTCGAGCGTGAGGTCGCGATCAAGCTGATCCCGGAAACGTTCGCAACCGACTCCAGCCGCGTCCGTCGTTTCGAGCAGGAAGCGCGCGCGGCCGGGCAGCTGAATCACCCGAATATACTCGCCGTCTATGACGTCGGTATGCACGGCGGTGCACCGTACATCGTCTCGGAGCTACTCGACGGGGAATCGCTGCGCAGCCGATTGACTCATATTGGACGGCCCTCATCAGGCCAGCCGGCGCCGCCGCACACAAGAGGCTCCGACCCACTCCCAATTCGCAAGGCGGTCGACTTCGCCCGCCAGATCGCCGAGGGGCTCGCCGCGGCGCACGACAAAAACATCGTTCACCGCGACGTGAAGCCCGACAATCTATTCGTCACCAGCGATGGTCGGATCAAGATCCTCGACTTTGGCATCGCCAAGCTAACTCGGCCAACAGATGAGGCGGGTGAGCACCCCGACTTGCACACGCAAACCGATGTCGGAGTCCTGATCGGCACTGCAGCCTACATGTCGCCAGAACAGATACGCGGGGAAGCCGTCGACGGACGGTCCGATGTCTTCAGCGTCGGGACGATCCTGTACGAGATGCTCAGTGGCCGGCAGGCATTTGTGCGTGACACTTCAGCCGAGACGATGACCGCGATTCTGAAAGAGGAACCGCAGATGTTCTCGACGAATGTGTCGCCAGAACTGGCGCGCATCGTCTCACGGTGTCTCGAGAAGTCGCGCGAAACTCGGTTTCAGTCGGCACGTGATTTGGCGTTCGCCCTCGAGTCACTATCGGGGGACAAGACAACTGGACAGTCGGGGTCCGCAATGGCATCGCGGCATTGGCGTACTGCCGCAGCCGTTGCGGCCGTCATCCTGAGCTTTGCCGTGGCCGCGGCCAGTTGGATCCCTCGCGGAGCAGTCCCGATCGCGGTTAATTTCTCTACGGCCAAGTTCACACTTTTTACGAATTGGGAAGGCGCAGAAGAAGGCGCCGAAATCTCGCCCAACGGAGAGCTCGTGGCGTTTCTTTCAGATCTCGAGGGTGAGTTCGACCTCTGGGTGAGCCAGGTGGGCACAGGGTTTTTTCACAATCTCACTCGCGACATCCCGCCGCTAGCCCCCAGTGGATTCATCGTACGTAAGCTCGGCTTCTCACCGGACAGTTCGCAGATCTGGTTCAATCCGGGCGATGGTAAACCGCCGATGCTCATGCCCTCGACAGGCGGCACGGCACGACCGTTCCTTCCTTCGGGGACCAACACCCCCGCCTGGTCGCCCGACGGCAAAAGCATTGTCTATGTCAACAAAGCCAACCGCGACGATCCGATCTACCTCGCCGATCGCGCCGGAGGCGACGCGCGGCCAATTCTGGGACCTGGAGCGCTGAAGAATATGAATCCGGTATGGTCACCGGATAACCAGTGGATTTACTTCGGTCGGGGATCCGAACCTCAGGACGAGTCGGAAATGGATGTATGGCGGCTTCGCCCCTCTGGCGGATCGCCTGAGCGGGTAACGACGCAGCACCTGGCCATA
>CAZDXK010000389.1:0-2139 GCA_964509215.1 uncultured Actinomycetes bacterium
CCTGCCGCGCACCCGGAACGTCTTGCCGTTCGGCGTGCCGGCGGGCACCTTCAACATCACCGACCCGTTCAGCGTTGGCACCTCGACGTTGGCGCCGAGCGCCGCCTCCGGGTAGGAGACCGGGAGGTCGACGGTCAGGTTGTCGCCCTTGCGACCGAACACGGCGTGCCGTCCGACGCGCACCCGCACGAACAGATCGCCCGGTTGCCCGCCCGCGGGTCCCGGCTCGCCGCGACCCGCCAGCTTGATCCGGGCGCCGTCCTTCACGCCAGCGGGGATCTTCGCCTGGAACTTCCGGGTGCGCCGCTCCGCCCCCGTCCCATGACACGTCGGGCACGGGTGCTCGATGATGCGCCCGCTCCCACGGCACTCCGGGCACGGCCGCTCCATCGAGAAGAACCCCTGGTTCACGCTGACCGAGCCCGCCCCGCCGCACGTGGGGCACGTGATCGGGCTGGTGCCCGGTTCGGCGCCGCTCCCGTGACAGGTGTGGCACACGGCCGGTCCCGAGATCCGGACCGGTACGGTCGTTCCGGTCATCGCCTCATCGAACGAGATCTCGACCTCGGTCTCGAGGTCGGCGCCGCGTCGCGGCGGCTGCTGGCGCTGACGCCCGCGACCGCCCACGCCCCCGAAACCTCGGAGGAGATCGCCGATGTCGAAGTCGGCGGTCTCGTAGCGCACGCCCCCCGGACCTCCGGGCCAACCGCTCGGACCCGGTCCCCCGGACCCGCCCGCGCCGTATCCGGACGCGGCCATCTCCCGGACCTGGTCGTAGCTCTTGCGCTTGTCCTCGTCGCTCACCACGTCGTATGCGCTCGAGATCTCCTTGAAACGATCCTCCGCGTCCCTGTTCCCGGGGTTCGCGTCGGGGTGGAACTGCTGCGCCAGCTTGCGGTACGCCTTCTTGATGTCCGGGGCGCTCGCGTTCTTGGGCACGCCGAGGACCTGGTAGTAGTCCTTGTCGAACCACTCCCTGCGGACCTCGTCTGCCACTCCTGCCTCACTCCCTGTTCACGCGCACGCCGGCAGGGCGGATCACCCGTCCGCGCAGCGTGTACCCGGGCCGCAGCACGTCCGCCACGACCAGGTGGTCTCCTTCGCCCGTCTGCATCAGCGCTTCGTGCCGCTCGGGATCGAACGGCTTTCCTTGCGCATCGATCCGTTCGAGCCCCTCGGCCTTCAGCGTGTCGGCGAGCTTCGCGTACACGAGCTCGACACCGTGCAGGAATCGGTCGAAGTCCGGCTTGTCGTTCGCCGACATCAGCGCGAGCTCGAAGTCGTCCAGGACCTCGAGCAACCGCTGGATCGCCGGCACGGCCGCGCGCTCCACCGCATCGGTCTGCTCCTTCAGCACCCGCTTGCGGTAGTTGTCGAACTCCGCCTGCAGTCGCCGGAGGTGGTCGAGGTACTCGGCCGCCTCGGCGCGCGCGGCATCGATGTCGCTGGTGACATCCGCACCCTCCTGATCGAGCGTCTCCGGACCGGGATCCGCCCCGGCCCGATCGGCCGGGGCGGACCCCGCATCGTCATCGCGGTTCCACCGCTTGTCCGTGATCTTGATCGGTGGACGGTCTGTGTCATCGAACTCGGGGGCCACTTACGAGGCACCCCCCTCGTCGACGATCTCGCCTTCGACGACGTCGTCTTCGGACTCGGTCTGCGTCTGCGTCTGCGTCTGCGAACCAGCGTTGTCCTCGCCTCCGGACGCCCCCGTCTCGGCGCCCTGCGCCGCCTGGGCCGCCTGCTGACTCTCGTACATCGCCTGCCCGACCCGTTGAAAGACCTGCATCGTGGCTTCCGTCGCCTGGTTCAGCGTCGTCGCCTCGGCCGCATCGTCCTTGAGTGCTTCCTTCAGGGCGTCGTTCTTCTGCGTCAGCTCGGTCTTGTCCGCCTCGGGAACCTTGTCGCCGTTCTCCTCGATGAACTTGTCCACCTGGTAGGTGAGCTGGTCCGCCTGGTTGCGGGCCTCCGCGATCTCTCGGCGCTTGTGGTCCTCAGCCGCGAACTTTTCGGCGTCCTGGACCATCCGTTCGACCTCGTCCTTCGACAGGGCCGTGCCGCCGGTGATCGTCATGGCCTGCTCCTTGCCGGTGGCGAGGTCCTTGGCGCTCACGTTCACGATGCCGTTCGCGTCGA
>CAZDXK010000390.1:0-2135 GCA_964509215.1 uncultured Actinomycetes bacterium
ACAACCTCCCCCGCCGGCGCGTGCGAGTCTGCCTCGGCTGAGGAAGCGGCGCGCCGATTCAGAACGTCCGGTTGGCGTCGAGGTGCCCGTGGTTCAGCGGCCGTTGATGCCTTGGGCGATGCGATCGCCGATCTCCTTGTCGATATTGCGCCAGTACTCGAACGCCCGTTCCAGCACCGGTTCGGATACGCCGTTGCGGAGGTGTCCGACGACGTTGGATACGAGCCGGTCGCGTTGAGCGTCGTCCATGACTTCGCGCACCAGCGTGCCGGGCTGACCCCAGTCGTCATCGTCCTTACGGAGGGTGTAGGCGGCGTGGACGAACTCGCCGTCGGCCTCCCACTTCTCCACGTACGGGTACCGGATGGGGTCGGCCGCCGGGCCGCCCTTGGAGTTGGGTGCATACACCGGGTCCGCGACGTTGTGGACCCGCATGGCCCCGTCCTTGCTGTAGCTGTGCACGGGCACCTTGGGCGAGTTCACCGGGATCTGCTTGTAGTTGACCCCCATCCGAGCGCGATGAGCATCGGCGTAGGAGAAGACGCGGGCGAGCAGCATCTTGTCCGGACTGACACCGATGCCCGGCACGAGGTTGTTCGGCTCGAACGCAGCCTGCTCGATCTCGGTGTGGAAGTCGGTGGGGTTGCGGTCCAACGTCAACCGGCCGACGTCATGCAACGGGTAGTCCCCGTGGGGCCACACCTTGGTCAGGTCAAACGGGTTGAACCGGTAGGTCCTGGCCTCGTCGAAGGGCATGACCTGCACCTTCAGCGTCCACGTCGGGTACTCGCCACGATTGATCGCCTCGAACAAGTCGCGCCGATGGAAATCACCATCCTCGCCGGCGATCCGGTCGGCGTCCTCTTGCGTGAGGAAGTCGATGCCCTGGTCGGTCTTGAAGTGGTACTTAACCCAGAACCGCTCGCCGTTGGCATTGACCCACATGTAGGTGTGGCTCGAGTAGCCGTTCATGTTGCGCCACGTCTTGGGGATCCCGCGATCGCCCATCAGATAGGTCACCTGATGCGCCGATTCCGGCGACAACGTCCAGAAGTCCCACTGCATGTCGTGGTCGCGCATGTCCGAGTCGGCCCGGCGCTTCTGGGAACGGATGAAGTGCTGGAACTTCAGCGGGTCCCGCACGAAGAACACCGGGGTGTTGTTGCCGACCATGTCGTAGTTGCCCTCAGATGTGTAGAACTTCAAGGCGAAGCCGCGCGGGTCACGCCAAGTGTCCGGGCTGCCACGCTCACCCGCCACGGTCGAGAAACGAATCAGCGTGTCGGTCGCCGTGCCCGGCTGGAAGACAGCCGCCTTCGTGAATTGACTGACGTCGTTCGTCACCGCGAAGTGACCGAACGCACCGGCCCCTTTCGCGTGCGGCTGACGCTCCGGAATGCGCTCCCGGTTGAAGTTCGCCATCTGCTCGATGAGGTAATGGTCCTGCAACAGGATCGGGCCATCCGGGCCCACGGTGAGCGAGTGCTCGTCGGTCGGAACCGGAATCCCGGCGTCCGTCGTCGTCGGTTCCCTGATCTCGTTCGCCATCCTCATCGCCTCCGCTTGCTCGCTCCGTGTGCGAGCCACCCTAGGCAGTCCTTGCTCCCTCTCCTACCGGCGCACTCAACGCTGAGGTCCCACCCGGGCTCACGCCCCCGAGGAGGTGTCCGCCGACGCGACCAGCCGGTAAGTGCCTGATCCCGCGCTGACTAGACCAACGAGCGCGAGGTCCGCTCCTTACGCTTTCGCAACAACAGCGCCGTGAGCGCAGCGATCAGGCCGCCGAAGAGCGGGACCGCGAGCACGTACCCCATGGCGTGAGGTTATAACTGCCTCGATCTGGTTGGCCCGAGGTCCGCCCTCCAGCACCGAACGCGCGCCCAAGAACGCGTCAGACACCGTCCCAGAGAGGATTCGGTCGAGGACGCGAGAGCCGTACGCGATTGCCGGATCTGGTGCGGCCCAGCTCGACCTCGGCGGAGCCGCGCCTCAACTTCACCAGGGGTTGAAGGAGGCTCAGAAGGTGGTTGGAGCGATCGGACACGCGAAACCGCCTCCGACCAGGGCAAACGTTGTGAGTCTGACAACAGGGGTGGGCGCTGAGGGACTCGAACCCCCGACCGCCTCCTTGTAAG
>CAZDXK010000391.1:0-2135 GCA_964509215.1 uncultured Actinomycetes bacterium
GGGCGAACGAGGTCACCGAAAGCTCGCGCTTGCATCGGCCGCAGACCTTCAACTCGCCCATGCCCCCAGACTGTATAAAAGCGAACAGACGTTCGCTTGACTCTCTCAAGCGGGCGGCTCGGTCGAAATCCGCTCGGCGGCTTTGCGTGGGACAATCGGCCATCGCGCAACTTGACCCTGATCTCGCCCTCCGTCAGGCCGCCCTTGCTCGCGCGCGGGAGCTACAGATCGCGTTCAACGACATCGTTCCGCTCGAGGTCATCCGCGAGGGGTTCGAGTTTCGACGGGGGCCGGATCAGCTTCGGCTCCTTCTTCAAAGGGATCCATCGGGCCAAGGAACAGATAGGGCCTGCGGCGCTGACCCTGTTCACGGCCGTGAACGGTCCGTATGACGACTTCGCGGACGTCGCAGGCGGGGCATTCGCATATCGGTATCGAGCCGGCGAGGTCGATCGGCTCGACAACCGGAACCTCCGGGCGGCGCTCGAATTGCAAACGCCGTTGATCTACTTTCGCGGGATCGGTGAATCCCAGCTGGCGGTGGTAGCGCCCGTATTCGTGGTGGGCGATGACCCGGTGGCAGGGCTTGTGAGGCTCGAGACGGGTTTGCCGTTTGAAGACGTTCAGGGTGACGGCATCGTCTCCTCAGACGGAGCTCGACGTGAGCAGTTCGCGATGGTTGCTCGCCGGCTCGACCAAGTGAAGTTTCGCCGAGAGGTGCTCCGCGCTTACCGTGGGAGATGTGCAGTCTGCGCATTGAAGGAGCGCGACCTCGTAGAGGCCGCTCACATCATCGGCTGGAGGCAGCCAGACGGGATCACAGCTGTCGTGAACGGCCTTGCGCTGTGTGCGATTCACCATCGCGCATACGATCGCAATCTCCTTGGTATCGACCCGGATGGCGTTGTCCACATCGGTGAGCGATTGCTTCGGGAGATCGACGGTCCAATGCTGAAGGCCGGGCTGCAGGGTTTCCACGGCGCCGCGATCCTCAGTCCAGCGAAGCCGGCAGACCGCCCCGATCCTCACCGCTTGGAGACCCGCTTCCTCGAGTTTGAAGCCGCAGCTGCCTGATGGTGGGCTGGGGTGGGCGGCTGGCAGGTGAGGACCTACAGTCGCCGCAGCGCCGACCGCGCCGCGTTGTAGCCGTTCATGCCGTGGACGCCGGCGCCGGGTGGGGTTGCGGCTGAGCAGATGTACACGCCTGGGATGCCCGTCGCGTAGGGATCGAGCGCAAGGCGGGGCCGGATCGGAATTTGCCACGGGGTGTTGGCCCCGGTGATGATGTCGCCGCCCACATAGTTGGCGTTGTAGGCCTCGAATTCGTCGGTACGCTGTACCGACGTGGCCAGGATCCGCTCGCGTAGCCCGGGCGCGAAGCGCTCGATCTGGCCGATCACCGCCTCGGTCGCGTCCCCGTCGTAGCCGCTTGGGACATGGGCGTATGACCAGACCGGGTGCGTGTCGCCCGCCGATCGCGTGGGATCGGCCAGGTACTGCTGTCCCACCAAGACCATCGGACGCTCGGGCATCCGGCCCTGGTTGACGTCTCGCTCAGCGACGACCAGCTCCTCGAGCGAACCAACCGCGTGCACCGTACCTGCCGCCCGGCACGCCTCGTTCGTCCATGGCACACCACCCTCGACCGCCAGATCGACCTTGAACGCACCCGGCCCGTGCTTGTAGCGCCGGTATGCGCGAGCGACACGGGCGGGGAGGCGATCGCCGGCAATATCTGCCACGGCGCCCGGGGCCAGGTCAAGGACGATGGCGTCGGCATCCGGCAGCTCAGCCAAGGATTCGACCCGCCGTCCCGTCTCGATCTTGCCGCCATTCGCCGCAAGAACGGATGCCAGGGCGTCCGTGATCGCTCGCGAACCACCTTGCGCAACCGCCCAGCCGAAGCGATGCGCGGCGGCAATCAGGGCGACCCCTACCGCCGAGCTCATCGGCAGACCCAGTGGGCTCAGGGCGTGCGCGGCGGCGCCGGCGAACAGCGCACGGGCCTGGGGAGTCTTGAAGCGGCGCGCAAGCAGGGTGGCGGGTAGAGCAGCCCGCAACCCGAATCGGGCCAACCTGATCGGGTGCTGAGGCACGTGCAGGAGCGGCCGCATCATGTCGTCGTTCAGAACCTC
>CAZDXK010000392.1:0-2131 GCA_964509215.1 uncultured Actinomycetes bacterium
GAGCGTGACCATGCGAGGAACGGCTCCGGACAGGATCGCGTCGGGTCCGTAGTTCTCGTAGAACGGCTCGAAGACGACGACCTCGTCGCCGGGATCGAGCAGCCCGAGCATGGCGGCGATCATCGCCTCGGTCGACCCGCACGTGACGCAGACCTCGAGCTCGGGGTCGACCGACATGCCGTAGACCCGTTGGTACTGCGACGCGATGGCCTCGCGGAACGCCGGAACCCCCCAGGTGACGGGGTATTGGTTGTGGTCGTCGGCGATCGCGCGACGCGCGGCTTCCTTGACCTCGTCGGGCGCCGCGAAATCGGGGAAGCCCTGCCCAAGGTTGATCGCGCCGTGCAGATCGGCGAGCCGCGTGAAGTCGCGGATCACCGACTCTGTGAACGACGCGGCCTTGGTGGAACGGCGCGAGCTCAGGGCATCCATGCGGCGACAGGCTACCGGGCCGGCGGCCTTCGGGCGAAGCTCACGGCAGGGACTCGCCGTCTCGAGACGGTCCCGGCCCAGCCGCTCTCCGCAGGGTACGGTGCGGCCCTCGGGGGATAGACTCGGCCGAACCCGGGAAGGGGTGCTGCATTGGCACGCGTCATCGACGGCGACGAGCTGGCCGAGGTCCTGCGCGCCGAGATCGAGGAAGAGGTCTCGGTCCTGCGTCTGTCCGCCGTCCGTCCCGGCCTCGCGACGGTGATCGTCGGCGAAGACCAGGCCGCCCATTGGTACGAGCGGCACCTGCGGAAGCTTGCCGAGAGCCTCGACTACCACTACGAGTGCGAGCAGCTCTACGACGACGCGTTGCTCGACGACGTGCTGGCCACGATCGGAAAGCTGAACGCCGATCCTCGTATCAGCGGCATCCTCGCCTTGCGGCCGTTCCCCGCTCACATCCCCGAGCACGAGGTGTTCGCGGCCGTGGATCCGCTCAAGGACGTGGAGGGCATGCACCCGTGGAACCTCGGACTGCTCGCGACCGGTACACCGCGCTTCGTCCCATCCACGCCGGCGGCATGCTTCTACCTGCTCGATGCCTACGCACGTTCGCGCGACGCGGACCCGTCCTCGTTCTACCGGGGGAAGACGCTCGTCATCGTCGGGAGGTCAACAAGCGTCGGCAAACCGCTCGCGTTCCTGGGCTTGCAGCGTGACGCGACGGTGGTGATGTGCCACAGCAAGACGTTCGAAGCGGGCGAGCTGGCCGACTACACGCGGCGGGCCCAGATCCTGATCGCCGCGGCCGGTGAACCGGGCCTGATACACGGGGACATGGTGCAGGACGGCGTGGTCGCGGTCGACGTCGGAACCAACGCCGTCCAGGACGCGGACTCGGGCGACGTCTTCCTCACCGGTGACCTCGATCTTCCCTCGGTCTCGGCGAAGGCGGAGGCGATCACGCCGGTTCCGGGGGGTGTCGGACCGATCACGGACGTCTGGTTGATCGGGAACGTGCTTGCCGCCGCCGCCATGAGCGCACAGGTCGAGCCTCGATTCGGTGCGCTCATCACGCATCGCCTGCTGGGGCACGGCTGAGCTCGGGACCGAGTCGGCTACGCTCGCAGCTCGTCGTGGAGCGAACGGATCAGGAGCAATGCCGAGGCGCGGTTCGTGGCGAGCGGGACGTCGTGCACGTCGCAGACCTTGAGCACAGCCTGGATGTCCGGCTCGTGCGGATGCGCGGTGAGTGGGTCTCGGAAGAAGATGACCCCGTTGATCCTGCCCTCCACGATGCGCGCACCGATCTGAAGGTCGCCGCCCTGCGGTCCGCTCGCCGTCGTTTCGATCTCCAGCCCGAGCTCGGCCTCCAGCAGCGATCCGGTGGTGGCGGTCGCGATGAGGTTGACTCCTCGGAGCTCGTCCAGATGCTCGCGTGCGAACCGCAGCATGTCGTCCTTCTTCCCGTCGTGCGCGATCAGCGCGAGCGTGAACGGATGCGTGGCCACCATCCAGGAAGGGTAGTCGCCGGATGTGAACGGCGTGCTACGGGAGGGCTACAGGTGCGAGCGCAGGCCCCAAAGCTCGGGGAAACACCGCTTGTCCAACGTCGATCGCAGGTAGTCCACGCCGCTCGAGCCACCGGTGCCGCGCTTGGCGCCGATCTCCCGTTCGACCATCAGCACATGGTGGTAGCGCC
>CAZDXK010000393.1:0-2129 GCA_964509215.1 uncultured Actinomycetes bacterium
GCCGCCTCCAGGGAGAGCGACGCGGCGGACACGCCTTGCACCGGGCCGTCGTGGAGATCGCGGGCGACGCGGTTCCGCTCCGCCTCGATCGCGCTGTTGGTCCGCCGGAGCAGCCGCGTCCTGTCCTCGTCGCGGTCCTGCAGGAACTTGAAGAGCGAGCGGATGGTCTGGTCGGCGATCCGCCCGGCGGTCACGTCGCGGACGAGCAGGAGGCGTCGTGGCGGCGTCATGGGCACGTCGGAGATGCGCGACTCCAGGTAGAGCGGCTGCCCCTCGGATCGTTGGATGGTGCCCTGTCCGGTCGTCGGCAGCGACGCGAACGATGAGTCGGCCCCGCTCACCGAAGCGGCGAGCGCCGTCCAGGGCTGCCCTTCGATGTACTCCCGGCCGATCCGCACCATGCTGCAGAACGCGTCGTTCGCCCGCAGGATCACGCCGCGATGGTCCAGCTCGACGATCCCGTCGACGGCCGCCTCGAAGACCAGCCGGAGATGTTCCTCGGATTGGCGGAGTGTCTCGTTCGTCTCGCGCACCCGTTCGAGCGCCGTGTCGGCTTCCGTCAGGGCTCGTTCCTTGTCGCCCAGCGCATGCCTGGCCGCCGCGTGGGCCTGCGTGCCGCGGATCTGGTTCGCTAGGATCCGCGCCGCGACGCCGAGCCCGAGCACGGCGATGATCGCCGTCGATTGCGTCGCGGAGAGCCCGCGCGCGTGATCGAGGCTGGCCACGGTGGCGAGCGCCGCGCACGCTGAGACCACGGACACGCTCGTGAGGATCGGGCGGGCCAAGCGCAGCCTCCGCTCGTCCGGCCGTGACCCGACGCGCCGAGGGAACAGCGTGATGGCGGCAAGCAACGGCCCGGCGACCATGAACACGATGACGAGCCCCGGGAACCCGACGTGGAGCGAGCCCCGCGTCCACTCCCAGCCGACGACGAGGGTCGCGGCGGAGACGGCGCTGAGGACGAGCCACTGCACGATGTGCGCCGCGGAGGGGATCCAGAGAGCCAGGACGCCGAACGCGGCGAAGAGCGAGGCCGAAACGATCGCGAACGTCCCGGCCGAGAGCGACTCGGTCGGACCGGCTCCGAACGGCCGGATGATCGCGTAGCTGATCGCGGCGAGCGAGGCGGCGATCAACGTGGCGTCGATCGCGATCTCGCGCCGGTCCTCGCCGGGGAAATGACCGTGATACTCCTTTCGAGCGGCACCCAGCACGGGGATCAGGAAGAGCAGGAACACGACGTCCAGCCACTGCGGCTGCGGCGTCAGACGCTGGAGGTCGACCACGAACAGCGCGGTCGCCGCCAACGCGAGGAGGACCATCACGATCGCGAGGAAGCGGGCAGAGCGCCACGGCTCATCAGGCCGGCCGCGGCCAAGGATCGAGGCGGCGGCGATGAGGTTCGACGCGATGACGGCCGCTTCGCTGACGAGCGTCTGCGTTCGACCCGATGGTGCCATGGCAGACACGGCGACGGCCACCGCGGCGGCGAAGAGCGGCACGGCTGCAGCGAAACGGGGCGGTCGTCGGATATAAGCGTCGCTCATACGCGTTCCATCTTGCCGGTTCGGCCCCTCAGGCTCCATCACCCAGTCGTCGGACAAGCATGACCGGATGGACTAACCCCCGCCCGCCGCGAGGATGAGGCTTCCGGCCCGTCAGACGGCCTATTCGATGAGTCGGCGGCGGAGCGCCTCGGCGACGGCCGCCGTGCGGTCCGACGCGCCCAGCTTCTCGAAGATGTGCTCGAGGTGGGTCTTCACCGTGTCGGGCGAGATGTAGAGCCGTTCGGCGATGTCGCGGTTCGTGTGACCGAACGCCAGGAGTTGCAGCACTTCGATCTCCCGCGCCGTGAGGGTCTCCGCTCGTCGGTCGCGTTCCTTCGCGGTGGACAGTTCCTCGGCGAGCGCGACCACGAGCTGTGGGTCGATCACCATGTTCCCTCCCGCGACCAAGCGAACCGTCTGGATCAGGTGCTCGGCGTCGCGGGCCTTCAGGACGTACCCCCGAGCTCCCGAGCGGACCGCCTCGACCACGAACTGCCGGTCGTCATAGGCGGTGAGCATGATCACGCCCACCTTCGGGAATCGGTCGCGGATCTCCCGGGCGGCCTCGAGGCCGTCCATCTC
>CAZDXK010000394.1:0-2118 GCA_964509215.1 uncultured Actinomycetes bacterium
GCTCGCCCACCGGTCCCGTCGCACTTCGCGGAAGGCGATGAGAGAGAGCAGCAGGAAGAGCGACTCGCTGTACGGGGCGAAGAAGAAGAACGCGGTCGGGAAGATAGCGAGGTAGACGATCGTCCGGCGGGCGACCCCATCGGAGAACTCGCGGATCGTGAGGTCGTAGAGGACGACGAGCGATCCGAAGAACGCCATGTTGGAAACGAGGGTCGCCGCCAGCAGCGGATGTCCTCCGAGGACCCATGAAACGGCGCGGACCACCAGTGGGTACAGCGGGAAGAACGCGGCGCTGCCGTCTCCGGCCGAGTACCCCGTGGTGGCGATCCGGAGGAACCAGAGCGCGTCTTGTCGCTCGAACGCCGTGAAGACGCCGTGCCATCCTTGGCCGAGCGGCGGCGCGATCCATCCGGGGACGCTCACCGCATCTCTGGCGGGGAACAGCCCGGCCGCGATCGCCGCCAGCACGATCAGGCCGATCCGCACCGCGAGGAACGTGATCAGGCAGAAGCGGAGACCGTCGCGAAGACGCGGAGCCTCCGTCGCGCCCACCGGATCGCTCACGCGGGAGGCCCGACCGCCGAGACCGGTTCGCCGGGCACGCTCGCCTCCAGCTCGGGCGGCTCGACCGTCGGCCGGCGCACCCACGCGACCACGCACCACGCGAGGATCAGCGTCCTCACGGCGATCGCGATCTCGAACGCGCCGAACGGCAGGCCGCCGACGCCCGTCAACTCGCCGAAGTACGAGAATCGCGTCACGAACACGGCGACATCGGCCGCCTCGAACGCGACGAACGTTCGCAGGTCGACGGCGCCGAGCGCGAAGAACGGCAGCAGCCACAATCCGTACTGGGGCGAGTACACCTTATTGGACAACAGGAACACGACGAGCATCGGGAAGGCCAGGCTCCACCGCGCGAACTGCGGCTCTCGACGCTGCTTCCAGATCCACACCAGCATGAACGTCGAGGCGAACAGCGCGAGTGATGCCACGTTGATCCGAGACGTGTGTCCACAGATCGCGGTGACGTCGACGTGCTTGCACCCGATGAACCAGAGACTGTCCCAATCAGCGGGTCGAGCCGAGTTGAACCTGAAGAACGTCGACCAACTCGATGGGGAGGCGAGGGCGAACGGCAAGTTCGCGATCAGCCAGGTCCCCGCGGTCGCCCAGCCGATCCTGATCGCGGCGTCGGGTTCCCGGTCGCGCAACCGGTGTGCGATCAGCGGGAGCGCCAGCATGGCCGGATAGAACTTGGCCGCGGCGCCGAGGCCCAGCAAGACACCGGCTACCCCATCAAGGCGGCGAGCGAAGGCGACGAGCGCGCCCGTCGCGAGCGCGACGGCCAACAGGTCCCAGTTCATGAAGCCGTAGATGAGCAGGGTGGGCGAGAGCGCGAACCACAACGCTCTGCCGCCCAACATGTAGAGGAACGTGGTGATGGCGGCGGCGCACACCCAGAGCAAGACGGCGTTGGCCGTGAAGAAGCCCGCCGACGTGGTGCCACCGACCCACGCGGCGGCCCGCATGAAGTACATCGTGAGGACCGGGTACTCGTCGCACTGCCCTTCCGCCTCGAGGCACGGTTGGATGAACGGGAGCCGGTTCCCCGTCAGTTGCTCCGCGTTGAGCAGAGGGACGATGTCCGAGTAGCAGAGCAGGCGATACTGCCGCCCGTCCGACCAATCCCCGGAAGCACACGGCGCCTTCAGCGCGCTGCCCAGGATCAACGTGCCGCATGTGCAAGCCAGGACGAACAGAAGGCTGACGGGGCGAGCGGCACGCTCCACGCCGGGCATGGTAGCCCGAGGCTGCCGCGTGGACCGTGTGAGCGAACACTCGTAGAGTGGTTGGTCGTGAGGTACAGGGTCGAGCAACTCGCTACAGCTTGTGACGTCTCCGTCGACACGGTCCGGTACTACCAGACGCTGGGGTTGCTCCCCGCGCCGGTCCGCGAAGGCCGCGTCGCCTGGTACGGCGCGGGGCACGCGGAGCGGATCCGTGAGGTGCGCGCGCTGCAGCGGAAGGGGTTGACCCTCGCCGCGGTCAAGCGGGTCGTCCGGGGCGAGCTCGGTCCGGCCGATGCCGACCTGGCGGCGGCGGTGGCGGCCGCCC
>CAZDXK010000395.1:0-2097 GCA_964509215.1 uncultured Actinomycetes bacterium
CCGGCGACGACGACGTCGAACGTCGCCTCCTCCGTCTGCTGGAACGTGGGGTTCACGACCCACTGGCCGTCGATCATGGCCATCCGGACGGAGCCGACCGGCCCGTCGAACGGCAATCCGGCCAGGCTCGTGGCGACCGACGCCGCGTTCATCGCGGGGATGTCGTAGGGGTTCTCGCCGTCCATACCGAAAACGGTGATGACGACCTGGACCTCGTCGCGGTATCCGTCCATGAACGTCGGGCGCAGCGGGCGGTCGATGAGCCGGCAGGTAAGGACCGCCGTCTCGGACGGGCGGCCCTCACGGCGGAAGAAGCTGCCCGGGATCTTTCCGATGGCATACATCCGCTCTTCGACGTCGATCGTGAGCGGGAAGAAGTCGATCCCCTCGCGGGGGTCTGAGCTCACGCAGGTGCCGAGCACCTGCGTTTCGCCGTACGTCGCCAAGACGGCGCCGTCGGCGAGCCTGGCCATGCGGCCGGACTCGAACGTCAATGTCTGATTCCCGATCTTGCGGGAAAGGGTGGTGATGGCCATGGGCCTGTTCCTCCTGGTTTCTTGGCTGCTAGTAGCGGCGGACCCGTATGGTCCGCATCAGCGTCGTGCTGGGAGGCGCCGCGCAGGCCAGTTGTCAGTGGTGAGCCTCCGAGAGGCGGGCGTTCGCACGCCGGCGGCTCGGGGGCTCGCTACTGATAACCGACCGCAGGTGTCGTCGCCCCCGGTCGTTCAGTGGGTCGTTGCGCATCACTCCTTACGAGCGGAAGGCGCTTCGCGGGCGCCTTCGGCGGTGTTAGCGGCGGAGACCGAGCTTCGCGATGACCTCGCGGTAGCGCTCGATGTCCTCACGCTTGAGGTATTCCAGGAGACGGCGTCGTCGGCCGACCATCTGGAGCAGACCCCGGCGCGACGCGTGATCCTTCGTGTGGAGCTTGAGATGCTCGGTCAGATCGGCGATCCGCTTCGTGAGGACCGCAACCTGGACCTCGGCGGATCCCGTATCGCCCTCGGAACGGGCGTACCGGCCGATGATCTCGGTCTTGTCGTCTTTGGTCAGGGTCATCGCTGGTCAAGGCTACCAAAGGAACGGGGACAGGCACCCCGAGGGTTCGATGCACGTGGTTCTCCCTCACCCGTCGGAGCCTTCGGCGGAAACGATCCGCTCTGTCCGCGCGACGTCGTCGGCGATCGCGGCCACCAGCTCGTCCGTCGAGTCGTACCTCACCTCGTCGCGAAGGCGCTCCCAGAACTCGATCGAGAGCGGTTCGTCGCGAAGGTCCTCGCCCTCGTAGTCCAGCAGGAACGCCTCGGTGTGCAGCGGCTCCGTCCCGAACGTCGGGTTCGTGCCGACGTCGATCGCCGCCGGGTGACGCCGCCCCCGGTGCTCGGCCACGCCCGCGTAGATCCCCTGCCCGGGAAGCAACAGCCGCGGCCACGTGCGGAGGTTGGCCGTGGGGAACCCTAGTCCCTTGCCACGTCCGTGCCCGGAGACGACCTCGCCGTCGAGGACGAACCGCCGCCCCAGCGCGGTCCGTGGCCACGTGAGGTCGCCCGCGGCGAGCGCGTCGCGGATCGACGACGACGACACGGTCCTTCCCTCCACCTCGACGAGCGCCACGCTCTCGGCCGTGAGTCCGTGCGGTGCCCCCAGGTCCGGTAGGTTGTGAACGGTGCCGGCGGCCCGGTGGCCGAACGTGAAGTTCGTGCCCATCACCGCGTGCACGCCGTGGACGCCGCCGACGAGGACGCGCTCCACGAAGCCCTCGGCAGGGATCTGCGAGAACTCCTTCGTGAACGCAAGTACCACCAGATCGTCGACACCCGTGGCCTCGATCAGGGATGCCCGCCGCTCGACGGTCGTCAGCAGGCGTGGCTCGCTCCCCGGCGTCAGCACCTCGCGAGGATGCCGGTCGAACGTGACCGCGACGGCCCGCACTCCGCGCTCGCGGGCCGCGTGCACCGTGCGAGCGAACACCGCGCGGTGTCCCAGATGGACACCGTCGAAGAACCCGACGGTGACGACGGACGGCCCCTCATCCAGCGGAAGGCGCTCGAGTCCTTCGACGATCCGCACGGCAGGAGCGTATCGGGAACGACGCGA
>CAZDXK010000396.1:0-2097 GCA_964509215.1 uncultured Actinomycetes bacterium
GATCCCGCGCCGGACCTACACGCAGAGCCACATCGACTACGTGATCGAGGTCGTCACCTCGGTCGCGAAGCACGCCACCGACCTTCCGGGCTACCGCATCGCCGAAGAGGCCCGATCGCTGCGTCACTTCACGGCCCGTTTCGAACCTCGCTGAATCGTCGATATCGGGATGGTTCCTTCGTCGAAGGGGTGACGGTCCCGCTCGGGACGGTCGAACCGCAAGGAGGGGATGGCATGGCGAAGTACCTGCTGCTGTACAGCGGTGGAAGCATGCCCGAGACCGAGGCCGCGCAGGCCGAGGTCATGAAGGCCTGGGAGGCCTGGTTCACGGAGCTCGGCCCGGCCGTGGCCGATCCCGGCAACCCGTTCACGCCGGCCGCGAAGAAGATCACGAGCGGCCCGGCCGTGACCGACACGCAGGCCACGGCGAGTGGCTACTCGGTGATCGAGGCGGACTCGCTCGATCAGGCGGCGAAGCTCGCCGGCGGTTGCCCGGTCCTTCAGGGCGGGGCCGACATCACGGTCTTCGAAACGTTCAACGTGATGTAGACGGGGGCGGACGGGCCCTCCCACCCGGGAGGGCCCACGCCTCTATCATCGCGAGCGCGATGAGCGAGCAAGAACGCCGCGGCGCCGCACCGATCGAGCTCGGCTCGGACCGCCTCGAGACATTCAGCGACGGCGTGATGGCCGTGATCATCACGATCCTCGCGCTCGAGCTCCGGCCACCGGACGGGGCCACGTTCGAGGCGCTGCGCAAGGAATGGCCCAGCCTCCTCATCTACGTGCTCGCGTTCACGTTCATCGCGATCTACTGGAACAACCACCACCACCTGCTGCGCGCCACCACGAGGATCAGCGGCGCGGTGATGTGGGCGAACATGTTCCTGCTGTTCTGGCTCTCGTTGATCCCGGTGGTCACGGAATGGCTGCGTGACGCGTATCGCGAGCCGTTGCCTGCCGCGTCCTTCGGCATCGTCGCGTTGGCGGCGGCCTTCGCGTATTTCCTGTTGGTGCGCGCGATCATCCGGGCCAACGGCCGCGATTCCCTCGTGGGCATGGCGATCAACGCGGACATCAAGGGGAACGCGTCGATCGTGATGTACGCGGCGGGCGTAGGGCTGGCGTACGTCGAGGTGTGGATCGCCTATGCGCTCTACGCCGCCGTCGCGGTGATGTGGCTGATCCCGGACCGGCGGTTCACGCGGAGCACGAGCGGACCCGCCGGGGCCTGAGGTGTCACGGTCCAGAGCTACCTAGTTCCTCCAAGAACGCCCGGGTCGAGTCGGATGAGGGTCGGTTCCCCTTTCGCTTGTAGAACTTGAGCGCCTCGCGGGCGACCTGCTCGGCTTCGGTGACCTTCCCGGCCGTTCGCAGGACCTGGGCCAGATCCATGTTCACTCCGCCTTGAGCTCCGGGGCTCTCGGCATGCTCGAGCATCTGGACGGCCTCACGGGCGAGCCGCTCGGCCTCGTCGAGCTCGCCGCGTGATGCGAGCACCAGCGCCTGCACCGATCGTCCCAACACCTGGGACGACAGGTCGTCCTCGGCGGCGACGCTCCGGGCGATCATGGCGAACCTCTCGGCTTCGTCGAATCGACCGAGCGTGCAAAGGACCTGAGCTAGGTCCGCTGCGGCCGTCGACTTGAATCCCTCCTGACCCATCTCGTCCAAGATCTCGTAGTTCCGCCGGAAGGCGCGTTCCGCTGCGATCGCATCGTGAGCCTCGCGCTCCACGTTGCCGAGGAATGCCTCGTACACCGCGACCATCACCCGCGACCCCAGCGCCTCCGCGATCTCGATGGCGAGCCCGGTCAGGCGCCGGGCCTCGTCGAACGAGCCCTCCAAGGCCTGGAACGACCCGCGCACGGCGAGGGCAGAAGCTTCCAGCGAGCGGGTGCGGGAGATGTCTTCGGTCAGCTCGTCCAGCGTCCGATGTCCATGCTCCGGCGTGGCGGAGCCGAAACACTGCGAGAAGAGCAGGTACCGGACGGCGTCGGTGAGGAGCCGATCGTCGCCGCTCCGTCGTGCGTGTTCCACGGCTCGGCGCGCCGCGCGCCCGGCGCGATCGTACCGACACGGGATGAACTCGAGGAA
>CAZDXK010000397.1:0-2094 GCA_964509215.1 uncultured Actinomycetes bacterium
CGGCGCATCGACCCTGTCCACGACCTGCTCGATCTCCTCCGACCTGGCGAAGACCTACTTCGGCGTCGTCTGCGACAGCTTCTGGCCGTGGGAGAGCTTCACCTACAAGGCCTGGGTGGAGTGCTCGAACGGCAACTATCACACCGGCTGGACTCGGGACTCCTGGTCCGATGCCACATGGTCGTGGGCCCAGTGCGACCCCGGGTCCTACTACATCGACAGGGGCTACATCACCGGAGACTGACCCCTACCGACACCCAGCGGCCTGGCTTCGTAGTCAGAGAGCTTCCACCTTGGCCTTCTCCACCCACGCCTCTATTAGGAGGCAACGATGACCCAGCCAGAGCCAGCGATTGAGGGGCTCGTCGATCCGGATGCGCGACGAGTACCCGCCGTTCCGCATCGACCTGGGACCGAACGAACCGGTGTGACGTCGGACCGAACCTGAGCCGAGAGTGCTCAGGTTCGGTCCTCGGAGCGTCAGAAGGGGCAGGTGCTGCGGACTTCGTTGAGGGTGCCGCCCGCGGTCGGCGCGGATGCACCGCACATCCACGGGTCGTAGCGGGTGTCTCCGTCCAGCCAGCGCTTGAAGAAGGCCACGCCGTACTTGCCGACGTCGTTGCCGCCGCCGGTCGGTGCGTTGGCGCAGAAGTGGTCCCCGTTGGTCACCGAGATGTACATCTTCTTCGTGGTCGCCGGGATCGAGTTGTACATGGGCGATGCCATGGTGTTGACCGCGGCGACGGTGTCGGCCTGGCAGGCCAGGACCAACGTGGGCGAGGTGATGCCCTGGAAGTTGGCGCTGATGTTCCAGGGTGCGAAGGGCATGGCGGCGTCGATGCTCGGGTCGGCCTGGGCCGAGATGAGCGACGCGCCGCCCCCCATGGAGTGGCCGGCGACACCGGTCCGGTTGCCGTCGACCAGCCCGAAGATCGGGCTCGACGCCGTGTTGCCCTGGTTGACCACATAGGTCAGAGCCTGCCGCTGCTCCGTGGAGCGTTGCGTCGGGTCGGCGAGCAGGCTGGTCGTGTTGATCGTGACGACCACGAAGCCGTGCGAGGCCAGGCGGGGGCCCCAGGCGGCGATGGCGCTCTGGGTGCCGAAGAAGCCGGGGCTCACCGAGATCGCCGCGAAGGGGCCATCCACGTTGCCCGGGTAGTAGATCGTGCCGCCGCCGAAGCCCGCCGAGCTGGGAACCGCCAGCGTGGACACGGTGAACGGCCCGGACGCGGCCGTGAGGCTCGCGTCGGTCGGCTCAGGTCCCTTCCAGTCGCATGAGACAAGCATCAACGCCACGACCATGGCGATGGCCACGCGTCGGAGCGGGACTGTTCGGATCAAGTGCATCGTTTTCCCCCCAAGTTCCACGTGACCGTCCACTTCGGGCGATCACTCATCCTGGTCATGACTGCCGCGCCGCGTGCAGCTCGGGTGCGAGGGAAACGGCGTCCATTCCCACGCTCCCGAGCCGCAACGCTGTTGGCGCCCCCAGCCGCCCCAGCAAGGCGAGCCGACAGGCAACGTAATACGGTCTCGACCTTTCTAGCAAGGCATCTTCTTACAAAGGTAGACGCCTTGCCGTACAGCTAAGGTGGCGGGGTGAGCGACGCCGGAGCAGTGACGCCGCCTCGGCGGAAACGCCGCATCCTCGGCCTCGACGACGAGCAACGCCAGGCCCAGCGACACACCCTGGTGCTCGATGCGGCGCTCGAGCTGTTCGGCACCCGGGGCTACGCCAAGACATCCATCGAGCTGCTCTGCCAGACCGCCGGCATCGGCACCAACAGCTTCTACGACCTGTTCGCCAACAAGGAGGCCGTGCTCATCGGCCTCTACGACCAGCTCTCGGTCCGGCTGCACCAGAGCGTCTCCGAAGCCTTCCTGACCCACCACGAGGATCCCGACCTCATCCGGGTCATGGTCAACAGTTTCGTCCACGAGACCGTGGACGACCCCCGGGTCGCCCGCGTCGCCTTCATCGAATCGGCCGGCGTCAGCGATCAGGTCGAGGACCACCGGCGCCGCACCCGCAACGACTTCGTCGAAGGCCTCCAGGCCATCGGCCGCCACATCCGCGCCACCAACGGCATCGCC
>CAZDXK010000398.1:0-2085 GCA_964509215.1 uncultured Actinomycetes bacterium
CCGCCGAACGTTGCCGGGTCCGGGCGCGAAGGTGCTCGATGCCGGCGCCGGCACCGGCGCGCTGAGCCTGCTCGCCGCGGAGCTCGGGTACGTCGTGACTGCGCTCGACCTGTCGGAGGGGATGCTCTCGAAGGCGCGCGCGAAAGCGGAGGCCAGCGGCGTCGAGCTCGCGTTCGTGGTCGGGTCTGCCGCGGAGCCGCCCCCCGGACCGTTCGACGCGATCATGGAACGGCACGTCGTCTGGACGATGCCCGATCCGGTGTCGGTGCTCCGCGCCTGGCGCGACGTCATGACCCACGTCGGACGACTGGTGCTGTTCGAAGGTGTGTGGGGTGACGACACGTTGGCACAGCAAGCGAAGGATGGGGCGGCAGGGGCGTTGCGTCGAGTCCTCGGCCTGGAGGATCATCATCACGCTGTGTATCCCGCCGACGTGCTCGCCCAGCTGCCCCTTGCCAGGATGACGTCGCCCGTCCCCTTGATCGACGTGGTGCACGAGGCGGGATGGAGCGGGCTGCGCATCCAACGGCTCTGGGACGTGGAATGGGCCTCGATGCAACACGAGCGGTGGCCGCTCGGCTGGCTGGAGCAGCGCCCCCGCTACGCGTTGATCGCCGACGCCTGAAGGGGAGCGAACATCCCGGCTGTCTCGGACGGCGGGGCCTTCCCGAGGCGCAGCCCGAACACCTCTGCGAGGTGTCTCTCGATGGCCGGACGCATCTCCCGGACCGATACAACGCGACCCGCGAGCTCGCTGAGCGAGGTGGCGCCGTGGTCCGGAAGCCCGCACGCGACGATCCCGTCGAACCAGGACAGATCCGTGTCGCAGTTCATCGCGAAGCCGTGGAGCGTCACACGCGCACGCATGAGCCGGACGCCGATCGCGCATACCTTCCGGTCATCGGACCAGACGCCGGTCTGGACGTCCGGCCGGCGCCGGAGCTCCACCCCGATGTCGGCCGCGGCTCGGATCGCGACCTCCTCCATCCGTCGCAGGTGCGCGGCCGCGTCCGGCGCTGGGCCTAGGTCGAGGATCGGGTAGCCGACGAGTTGACCAGGACCGTGGAACGTGAACGATCCGCCACGGTCGATCCGGTGGACCTCCGCTTCGCGCCTCGCGACGTCCTGGGGCGACCAGAGCAATTCGTCCTGCCTGGCCCGCCGGCCCGCCGTGAAGACAGGAGCGTGTTCGAGCAAGATGACTGTGTCGGGGATCTCGTCGGCGAGCCGGCGCTCGGCCAGCCGATGCATGGCGTCGTTGGCAGGGCCATACGGGACCGCTCCGTCCGGGCGGATCAGCCAGCCCGGACGCATCGGGCTACAGACCGAGGTCCTCGGCCCAATCCCACGTCTCCAGGCTCTCCTTCACCCGGGCGAGGAACTGGGAGGCGAGCGCGCCGTCGATCACCCGGTGATCCCACGACATGGAGATGTAGACCATGTGACGGATCGCGATGGCGTCGTCGATCACGACGGGCCGCTTCTCGATCGCGTCGAACGCGAGGATCGCCGTATTCGGTGTGTTGATGATCGGGACCGAGAGGATCGAGCCGAAGGGTCCGGGGTTCGTGATGGAGAACGTGGCGCCCTGGACCTCGTCGGGCTTGAGCTTCTTCGCGCGCGCTCGCGTGGCGAGGTCGTTGATCGAGCGGGCGACCCCCACCAGGTTCATGGTGTCGGCCGCCTTCACCACTGGAACGATCAAGCCTTCGTCATACGAGACGGCAACGCCCATGTTCACGAAGCCGCGAACGACGATCTCCTCGCCGCGGAGCTCGCTATTCACCATGGGGTAGGTGAGGAGCGCCTCGGTTACCGCGCGGGTCACGAACGGCGTGTACGTCAGGCTGAACCCCTCGCGCGCGGCGAACGCGTCCTTCACGCGTTGGCGCGTGCGCACGACGTGCTCCATGTTGACCTCGACCATGTTCCACGCCCGAGCTGTCGTGTGCAGCGAGTCGACCATGTGCGCGGCGATCGTCTTCCGGATATGCGTCATCGGAACGATCTCTTCGCCCCCGCCCGCCACGACAGGCGCAGGAACGGCCTGCAGCGCGGGCGCGGCAAGCGATGCGGGAGCGCTGG
>CAZDXK010000399.1:0-2077 GCA_964509215.1 uncultured Actinomycetes bacterium
GCGTCCAGACGGTCGTTCAGATAGCCGAGCAGGGGCCGGTCGATCGCCCCCTCGACCTTGATCACCTCGACCAGAGTCGGCGGCGCGGCGACCACCTCGCGCGGCCAGAGCACGAGCAGCGAAAGGACCGCGAGGAAGAGGGAGAGACGGCGCATCGGCCTCATCGTACCGACCGGGAGGCGGGGGGTATCCTGAGCCCTCTCATGGCCCGAACCGTCCAACCCGGGCACCACGCGGTGGAACGGCCATCCGCCCCGCTGGCCGTGCTGCTCCTCGTGCCCATCATCGCCATCGCGGCGGTACTCATCGCCATCCTGATCGTCCCCGCGCTCGCCGGGCTCGCGTTGGGGGCGAAGCGGATCGACGCCCGGCTAACGGCGCTCGGCGCGGACTTCACCCGCGTCCCTCGGTTCCCCGAGCGCTCGACGATCTACGCCTCCGACGGGAAGACCGAGCTCGCCACGCTCTATCTCGACAACCGCGAGATCGTCGGTCTCGACGACATCAGCGAGATTGGGCGGAAGGCGGTCCTGGCCGTCGAGGACGCCCAGTTCTACGAGCACGGACCGCTTGACTGGACCTCGCTCGTCCGCGCGCTGATCACGAACGCGGCGACGGGCGAGGTCGTTCAGGGTGGATCGACCATCACACAACAACTGGTGAAGAACGCCATCACCGGCGATACGTCGCAGACGTTCCAGCGCAAGTTCCAGGAGCTCGCCCTGGCGATCCGCGTGGAGCAGCGCTATACGAAGGACCAGATCCTGGCCCTCTACCTGAACGACGTGTACTTCGCGAACGGCATCTACGGGATCGGCACGGCGGCCGATTTCTACTTCCATGTGCCGGCCTCGCGCCTGAAGCTCACGCAGAGCGCGATGCTCGCCGGGCTGATCCGGTCCCCGAACTACTACGACCCGCTGGCCCACCCCGTGAAGGCACGCATCCGCCGCAACGTCGTCCTCGACCGGTTCGCCGAGCTCGGGTGGGTGCCGCAGGAGCGGATCGACAAAGCGAAGTCGTCCCCGCTCGACCTGGCCCCGGACATCGGGAGGCTGAAGCTCCAGCAGCCGCCGTTCTTCGTGAGGTACATCACGGAGCGGATCGCCGCGAACGCCGACGGCGAGTTCGACGTGTTCGGTACGACCGAGAACGCACGCCGCAGGCGTCTGTACGAAGGTGGCCTGCAGATCTACACGACACTCGATCCCGACTGGCAGGCGGCCGCCCAGGCCGTGGCGAACCAGCCTTACCGGGAATCCGTGGCCAACCCGAACTACGAGCAGACCCCAGACACGTCGATCGTGTCCGTCCACAACGCGACGGGTGCGATCCGCACGATGCTTTCCGGCCGCAACTACCTGCAGGACCAGTTGAACCTGGCCGACGCCCGTCGTCAATCGGGCTCCGCGTTCAAGCCGTTCACGCTCGTTGCCGCGTTCCGAGAGGGGATACCTCCCGGGTCGGTGTTCTCTACCAGGTCGCCGCTCTACCTCCCCGAATGGAGCGGGAACGATTGCTCATGCGTCTCGAACGCCGAGGGCGCGGGCGATGGCGGGTACGTGAGCCTGTGGGGGGCCACCCAGAACTCGATCAACGTGGTGTTCGCGCAGCTGATCCTGGAGGTCGGACCCGAGAAGGTCGTCAAGGCGGCCCACGACATGGGGATCGCATCGGAGCTGCCCGCCGTGCCGTCGCTCACGCTCGGGACCGCGGACGTGACGCCCATCGAGATGGCGTCCGCGTTCCAGACGCTCGCGAACGACGGGAAGCATTGCGAGTCCTACGCCGTGGCGAAGGTGGTCGATGCCGAGGGTGTGCTCTATCGCCACGAACCTGCCTGCAAGCAGGTCGTATCGCCGGAGATCGCCCACCTCGTGACCGCGATGATGCAAGGTGTCGTCTCGGGCGGGACCGGCTCAGCGGCTTCCCTGGGTACGTGGCCGGTGGCGGGTAAGACCGGGACCACCCAGGACTACACGAACGCGTGGTTCGTCGGGTTCACGCGGCAGGTGTCGACGGCGGTGTGGGTGGGGTTCCCGGGGACGCCGGACCCGCTCTCGCTCTACTTCGGCGG
>CAZDXK010000400.1:0-2059 GCA_964509215.1 uncultured Actinomycetes bacterium
CCTACTTCCTCACCGTGGCCGACATCGTCGCGGACATCAAGGCGATGGGCATCCGCTGCGCGTGCCGGGGCTCGGCCGCAGGCTCGCTCGTGTGTTACCTGACCGGCATCTCCGACGTCGACCCGGTGCGCCACGACCTGCCGTTCGAGCGGTTCATGAACCCCATGCGAGACGAGCCGCCTGACATCGACATCGACGTCGAGTCGGCGCGGCGCGAGGACGTCTACGACATGGTGCTCTCACGCCACGGCGACGACCGCGCCGCGTGTGTCGCCATGATCGACACGTATCGGGCGCGCTCGGCCGTCCGCGAGGTGGGCAAGGCGCTCGGCCTCCCCGACGCAGAGCTCGGTGTCGTCGCGAAGGCGTTCCCGCACATCTCGGCCCGGCACCTGCGCGAGGCGATCGAGCGCCTCCCCGAGCTCCACGGCATCAACCTGCCGATGCCCCAGCTCGAGCTGCTCTTCCGTGTGGCCGAACGACTCGACGGCTTCCCGCGCCACATCGCGCTGCACCCGTGCGGCATCGTCTTGTCGAACCACGAGCTGGTGGATCGCGTGCCGCTCGAGCGGAGCGCGAACGGCCACCGGATGATCCAGGCCGACAAGGACGACGTCGAGCTGCTCGGCTACCTGAAGCTCGACGTCCTGGGCATCCGGATGCTCTCGTCGATGCGTCACGCCCTCGACGAGATCGCGCGCACCACCGGTGAGAAGGTCGACCTGGACCGGATCCCGACCGACGACGAGCCGACGTTTGAGCTGATCCGCGCCTCGGACACGCTCGGCTGCTTCCAGATCGAGTCGCCCGGTCAGCGCGAGCTGCTCCAGAAGCTCCAGCCCACGCGGTGGGAGGACCTGATCGTCGACATCTCGCTGTTCCGCCCCGGTCCGGTGAAGTCCGACATGATCCAGCCGTACCTGCGCCGTCGGGCGGGCATGGAGGAGCCGGTGTACATCCATCCCGACCTGCGACCGGCGCTGAAAGAGACGTTCGGCGTGATCGTTTACCACGAGCAGGTGATCCGGTCGCTCGCGGCGATCGCGGGCTACGACCTGACGACCGCCGACCACATCCGGCGCCACCTTGACCGCGAGGACCTGCTGCCGGGGTTCCGCGCCGACTTCCTGGAACGGGCGACGGCGCGCGGCGTGGACCGGCCGGCCGCGGAGAAAGCGTGGGCCGCGGTGGCGGAGTTCGCGAGCTTCGGGTTCTGCAAGGCGCACGCGGCGGCGTTCGCGGTGCCCACGTATCAGTCGGCGTGGCTGAAGACGCACTACCCGGCGCACTTCCTGGCCGGGATCCTGACGCACGACCCCGGGATGTACCCGCGACGGCTGCTGCTGGAGGACGCCCGGCAGCACGGCATCCCCATCCTGCCGCTCGACGCCAACCTGAGCGAGCCCGAGTACGTGGCCGAGGAGACCGGCGAGGGCGTCTTCGGCATCCGCCTGGCGCTGCAGGACGTGCACGGCATCGGCGACGCCGAGATCCGCTCGATCATGCAGGCGCGCGCCGAACGGCCGTTCCGCGACGTGGGGGACTTCCTGCGCCGGACGAACGTCTCCCGGCCGGTGACGGAGGCGCTCGCCCATGCCGGGGCGTTCGACCGGTTGCGCACCGGTGACGACGACGGGCAGCAGGACGTGAACCGGAGGACGCACCTGTACGCGGCCATGACGACCGCGCCCGAGCGCGAGGGGGACCAGCTCACGCTCGCCGACGCCGCCGCGCCCGCGCACCGCTTCGCCGACTACTCCGACGCCGAGGTCGTGCGGGCGGAGCTCGAGGTGCTCGGCCTGGACGCCACCCGGCACATCGTCACGTTCTTCGAGCCGCTGCTCGCCGACCTGGGCGTGACCAGGACGAAGGACCTGCACCGGCATCGTGGCGGCGACCACGTCATGGTCGCGGGGGTGAAGGTCGCCTCGCAGACGCCGGCGATCCGCAGCGGCCAGCGGATCATCTTCCTGACGCTCGACGACGCGACCGGTCCGATCGAGGTCACGGTCTTCGAGTCGGTCCAGCCCAAGGTCGCGAAGACCGTGTTCCACGCCTA
>CAZDXK010000401.1:0-2059 GCA_964509215.1 uncultured Actinomycetes bacterium
CAGGACGGCCCCGAACTGACCGGGGTTGGTGATCGTGAAGGTGCCGCCCTGGACGTCGTCCGGTGCCAGCTTCTTCGTGCGCGCCCTCTCGGCGAGGTCCGCGATCGCCGCCGCAGTGCCCTCCAGCGACAGGCGCTGAGCGTCGGGGATCACCGGAACGATCAGCCCTTCGTCCAGTGCGACCGCGATGCCCAGGTTCACGTGGTCGTGTAACACAAGGTCATCTCCGTCGACCGAGGAGTTCAGGACGGGGAACTCCTCCAGCGTCTCGACCACTGCGCGGGCGACGAAGGCCAGGTAGGTGAGCGGGACGTCACGTCGTGCGTAGGACTCCTTCAGTTCTGCGCGCCGCGCAGCGACCGCTGAGAAGTCCACCTCCACGATCGTCGTGCAGTGTGCCGCCGTTTGCAGGGAGCGCACCATGTGGTCGGCGATCGACTTGCGCATCGGCGTCATCGCCTGCCGCGTGTCGTGGCCCGAACCGTTGCCGTTCGCAACCGGCGCGGGCGAGTCGGGCATGTAGGGCGACTCGATGTGGAGGGGTCGGGAAGGCTTGGGCTGCGAGTCCTGCAGGTAGGCAACCAGGTCCTTTTTGCGCACGCGCCCGCCAACGCCGTGACCCTCAACCTGGCCCACATCGATTCCATGCTCCGATGCAATCCGGCGGACAACGGGGGACACGAATGTGGAGCGGTCGGTCTCCGGGGCCTCACGCTCTGGCTTGATTCCGTTCGACGGCGGGGCATCGCCTTCGGTAGGCGCAATGGTCCCTGTCTCGATTCGCGCCATTGCCTCGCCGACCGCCAGCGTTTGACCCGGCTCCGCCATGATCTCCGTCAGCGTTCCCGTAGCGGGACAGGGGATCTCGACGTCGATCTTGTCTGTCGTGATGTCGCAAAGCGTCTCGTCGGCAACGACCTGATCGCCCACGGACTTACGCCACTCGAGGATCGTGCCCTCGCTGACGGAGATGCCCATCTGCGGCATCAGCACGTCCACCAACGTCTCAGCAGGAGATGAGCTCATCAAGCGCCTCCTTCATGTCCTCGACCTGCGGCAGGATCGCCTGTTCCAGCGGTGGACTGAACGGGATCGGAACGTCAGGCGCGGTCAGGCGCCGGACTGGCGCATCGAGATCCTCGAAGGCGTGCTGGGAGATCAACGCGGACACCTCGGCCCCGATTCCGCAGGAGCGAGTCGCTTCGTGCGCGACGAGCACCTTTCCGGTCTTGCGAGCGGTCGCCAGGATCGCCTCGACATCGAGCGGGCAGAGCGTACGCAGGTCCAGCACTTCGACGTCCGCGCCCAGCTCATCGACGGCCTTCGTGGCCAGGTGCACGCTGGAGCCGTAGGCGATCACGCTTGCCTCGGAACCTTCGCGCACGACGTTTGCCTTGCCGATCGGAACGGTGTGCTCGCCGCCTGGGACCTCGCCCTTGACAGAGCGATAGAGGCCTTTGTGTTCAAGGAAGCAGACGGGGTTCGGGTCACGGATGGCGCTCATCAGGAGCCCCTTTGCGTCGGCAGCCGTCGCCGGCGCCACGACCTTCAACCCGGGAGCCTGCAGGAGCCATGCCTCTGGGTTCTGGGAATGGAATGGGCCGCCTGAGAAGCCACCGCCGGAGGGCAGGCGGATCACCATCGGCACCGCGATGCCCTGCCGGTAGTGCAGTTTGGCGGCGACGTTCACCAGCTGGTCGAAGCCGCAGGCGATGAAGTCGGCGAACTGCATCTCGCAAACCGGCTTGAGCCCCTCGACCGCAGCGCCCGCCGCCGCGCCGATGATCGCGTTCTCCGCCAGCGGCATGTCCATGACGCGATTGGCACCGAACTCCTCGATGAACCCGTCGGTCACCTTGAATGCGCCGCCGAAGGCCCCGATGTCCTGGCCCATGCAGATCACCGTCTCGTCGGCGCGCATCTCTTCGCGAAGTGCGTCGGAGATGGCCTCCAGGTAGGTCAACTCCCCCAGGGCCGCGGGTGTTTCGATGGCGACGCTCATGCCGCGTGCCGCTTGTCGTGGCCGTTGACGAGCACCCGCGGCCCGAGACGACGCGCG
>CAZDXK010000402.1:0-2055 GCA_964509215.1 uncultured Actinomycetes bacterium
AGCCTCGAGTGCGTTCTGCAACTCGGGCGCATTCATCATCCACAGGGCCTGGCCAAGCGACGTGCCGACTTCGTCGCTGCGCAGGCTGGGATCGAAGCCGAAAAACTGGTTCATCCGGCCGCGTGGGCTTTCGAGCATCGCCCGCGGGCGGGAATTGATTCGCTTCCTCGTCGCACAGGCAATCTTCCTGATCCTGCTGCTCGTCGGCCTCGGCGTCGAGTGGATGGTCGTGCGAAGCATCCTCGGCGCAGATCAGGCCAGCAGGTCCTCTTGACAGCATTCGAACCAACCGAGTAGCGTATCGTCGCTCTACGGGGTGCGTCGGCACGTCGCCGAAAGGGCCAGGCCCGCCCGCTGAAATCATCAGCAGGAGCGTACCCATGCCTTCCATCGAGACCTACCGGAAACAAGCCAAGCTGTTGGTTCGCTGGCATCGCGAGCGCAACTATTCGATCGGTGAGAAGCTCCGCCTTCTGGAGCGCCATCGCGATCTCACCGATGTCGAAGTCCTCGAGATGGCCATGCCTCTGACACTCGCTCAGGAGATCGTGGCGGTGGAGGCTGGCTTCAGAGATTGGGCTGCGCTCAGGGCGGGGACTGGCGACCTGACGCAGCCTTCCCGCGTCGATGCCAGCGAGCTCTTCACCTCTGGCCGTCGTGGCTTCTCGTACGACGTGTTTTTCCCTACGGATTCAACTGATAGGCGCTAGGCGTCGGCCGCGCCTGAGTGATGCAGGTTCCTCGGAAATCGCGGAGTCAACATGCGAGTCACATCCGAAAGGCTCTTTTACTTGGCAGTGGCGTTCGCCTGCTTGACAGTGGGAGCAAATGCTGCCCTGCAGGTGGCCAACACGTTCTGGCCTGGGCTGCTACCACGAGCAGCGCAAACGGGAGCCCAAGCGGCCTCGTCCGCCGCTAGCAGAGTGCCGGAGACCTACGGGCCAGGCGATCTGGTCCCGTCAATTGCAGACTACTCGTATCAATCGGCGACCGCCACCCTCGTGTTGGCGGTACGCAGCACCTGTCCTTATTGCACAGAGAGCATGCCGTTCTATCGCCAGCTGGCAGACAGTGTCCGCGGAACCGGAGGAAAGGTAAAGCTGCTCGCGGTTTCTACTGAGCCGGCAACTACCGTCGTCGACTACTTCAAGGCTCATGCAGTTGACATCGAGGTCGTTCGAACTGTTCCCGAGGGACAACTGGTAATCCCTGGAACGCCGACCTTGTTGCTTGTCGATTCTGAAGGACGTGTTCGTGACCGGTGGGTGGGCATGCAGCCACGAGAGCAAGAAGAGGTGATCCTCGCCGCGATAACGAAGCCTTCTTAACGGGAGGCCGAAATGTCGCGCAGTGGAATCATAACTTCGGTGGGCATCTTGGGAGACATGTCCCTTTGCCGGTGGAAGGCCTAAATCTGGCAGTCGCCCACTGACCGCGAAGGCAAGCTCTCGGCGTTTAGCGCGTTCCCTTGCCGAGGCCGGGGGTTCCCGGGATTAGGCGCTCAGATGTAGACACGCAAAACGAGCGCTATCCTGGAAGATTCCTCACCTTCTGCCAGATTCGCCAGACCGTCACGACTACGAATACATACGAGACGGTCAGCAGTGCGGGCCAGAGGAAGAAGAGCGGTCCCAAGAGGATCATGAGAACTTCGCCGAGGGCTTCCATGTTTCGCCTCCGGTCGCTATTCTACCCGCACTCTCTCAACCAGCCTCGGCAGGGCCATCCGCGCAAGCCGCATTACGTCTGCCATCGACGGCGCGCGTTCGGCGGGTTGCACGAAGGCCTTCCGCATGCCCGGAAGATCGCTGGCACGTGCGATCTTGATGTTGGCTTGCCAATCTTGGCCGCACCACGCAGAACGAGTGCAGAACACCTACGACACAATCATCACAAGAGTGGCCTTCCACAAGCCGATGGGTAACCGAACAGTTGACCTCAACACGATCTTCGGCGGCAGTGGTGTTTGTACCGTCGCGATTGAGGTGGCGGGCCAAGTGCGCTTCGCTCTTACTTCTGAGGCGAGAGCCCGCCGCTCATGGTCACCTTTCCAAT
>CAZDXK010000403.1:0-2049 GCA_964509215.1 uncultured Actinomycetes bacterium
AGCGACCACGGCTACCAGGTCCACATCGGCCCGATGTACTCGGATGCGCGCGGCTCGGTGAAGATCAGGAGCACCGACCCCACCGTGCACCCCGCGCTGCGGTTCAACTACCTCTCGACCGACCAGGACCGTCGGGAGTGGGTCGAGGCGATCCGCCTGGCACGGACCATCTTGAACCAGTCGGCGTTCGACCCGTTCAACGCCGGAGAGCTGTCCCCGGGGCCGGGCGTGGAGACGGACGAGGAGATCCTCGAGTGGGTCGCGAAGGACGGCGAGACGGCCTTGCATCCCTCGTGCACGTGCCGGATGGGGACAGACGATCTGTCGGTGGTGGATCCGGAGACGATGCGCGTCCACGGGGTTCGAGGACTGCGGGTCGTCGACGCCTCGGTGATGCCGTACGTCACGAACGGCAACATCTACGCCCCGGTCATGATGGTCGCCGAGAAGGCGGCCGACCTGATCCTGGGGGAGACGCCGCTCCCGCCGGAGGATGTCGAGTTCTACCGCCACGACACCGGCGTTTGACGCCCCGCGGTGGGAAGCCCAGGCCGCTCGGTTGCTCCTAGTCTGGAACAGACTAGGCGCCGAACCCCAGCATCAACAGCCCACCGATGACGAGCGCGATCCCCGCGTACTGGTTCGGCACCGGACGTTCGTGGAGCAGCACGATCGACAGCACGACCGCGATCAGCGGGAACACGGCCGAGGCGGTCAGCACGATCGAGACGAACCCCATCTCGGCGCCCGACGAGAACGCGATTACACCCAACAGGTCCGCGAGGCCGACGCCGAGCGCCGCCGCCGTCATCCGGTTCATCCCGATACCCGTGATCTCGGACCTGCGGATCGCGGCGTAGCAAGAGAACGCGACGAGCTGGGCCATGCGCGACGCCCACAGGCCGATGACCCAACCGACCCGCTGCGAAAGGTAGCCGAGCAGGAACCCCCCGATGCCGAACATCACCGCGGACGCGATCGCCCACGGGAGCCCCGGCGGCCGTTGCCTGCGGAGACCCTCCTCGACCTTCCGCAGGTCGGTCGAGGCGAGCATCACCCCGACGACCGTGACGACACCGCCCGCGATCGCGATGCCGGCGGGACGTTCGCCCAAGACGACGATCGCGAGCGCCACGCCGACCACGGCGTACGTGGCGCCGATCGGAGACACGATCGCGACCGGGCCGAGCTGGAGTGCCCGATAGTGGGTGACGTATGCCGTTGCGGACGCGGCGCCGTTCAACGCCACGAACCCGATATAGGGCCACAGGACCCCGAGGTCGTGATGCCCCACGAAGATGAGCGCTGTCATGAAGAGCGCGTTGAACCCCTGCGAAACGACGACGGTGGAGATACTGCCGATACGCCTCCCGACCACGGCCCCGCCGAAGTCCGCGAGGCCCCACCCGAGGGCCGCGACGAGCCCGTAGATCACGCGGGAGGCCTGGCTTCAGCCAGTGCGTCGACGGCGACGGCCCCGCGCTCGGCGACCAGGAGCGGGTTCGCCTCGAGCGAGATCAGCCGATCGCGAAGGTCGTGGGCAGCCCGTGCGATCGCCTCCACCGCCCGGGCAACTGCCCGCAGATCGTGGCGGCCCTCCACCAGGCCGCACCGCTCGGACTGGGACCGCACGAACGCCAGCGCCTGCGCATGGGTGAGCGGCGCCGCGACGAACGCCGCCTCGCCGGCCTCCGCGAGCGCCCCTCCCGGCCGCATCGTGATGCAGGCGCCGAACGCGTCGTCGACCACGGCGCCGACGAGCACCTCCGCGCCGGTCGCCATCCGCTGGATGAGCACGCGCGGCGACGCGGCGCCGGCGCGCCGGGCGACCCGCAGGACCTCGCCGGCAGCCTCCTCCACGTCGATGGGATCGGTCAGGCCGAGCCGGACCCCGCCGAGCTTCGCCTTGTGCGGCAGCTCCGGCGCCAGTGCCTTCACGGCCACCGGGAACCCGATCGTCCTCGCAGCCCTCGCGGCCGCAGAGGGCTTGGACGCGATGCGCTCCGCGGGTCGCCGCACGCCGTAGAGCGCGAGCAGCTCGGCGGCCCG
>CAZDXK010000404.1:0-2043 GCA_964509215.1 uncultured Actinomycetes bacterium
GGCGCTCTCGACGAGCGGCAGAACGGAGCGCCCGTAGGCGGTCAACGAGTACTCGACCGGCGCCGGTGGTCGACCGGTTGGCTGTCGATCGACCAGCCCGTCGTCGACGAGCTCGCGCAGTTGCTCCGTGAGCACCTTCGGCGAGATCCGCGGCATCAGCTTCTGCAGCGCGGCAAAATGCCTGGGCGACTCGGCCAGCCAGTACACGATGATCAGCTTCCACTTGCCGCCAACTGCGGCGAAGGCCGCCGTCAAGGGACAGCCCGTCACAGGGTTTGCTCGCGCTCGCCGGGTACTGGCCGCGCGAAGCGAGGTAGGACGCGATGATTTCGATCGGGCGACGGTCACGGTTCGGGGTCCCGGACGATCGTAAGACCCTGCGCGAACAAGATCAAGGCAGTGACGCCGAGCGGACGATCGTTACCTGGAGGTGCGTTCTGGTGTGGCGCCAGCGATCGGGCTACGCTCGCCGGTCGAGGAGAAGTGATGAACGCCCCCACGCCCAATCGACGCTCGCTCTTGTTCGGCTTCGCCGCCGCCCTTCTGCCTCTGCCGAAACTCGAGGAGTGAATCAACACCGCCGTGATCATCGAGATGCGCACGTACAAGGCGAAGCCCGGGCAGCGAGCGGCATTCCTCGAGATCTTCGAGGCGAAGAGCGTGCCGATGCATCAGGCGATCGGCATGAAGATCCTCGGTCCCTTTCTGTCGGTCGAAGACCCCGACACGTTCTTCTTCATGCGCGCCTTCCCGGATCTTCAGAGCCGTGAGCCGCTCAAAGCGCAGTTCTATGACAGCGAGCTCTGGAAGGCGGAGCTGGAACCCATCCTGCTTCCCATGCTCGAGAACTATGTCGTGGTCGTCGTCGAGGCCGATGGCGGCTTGGGCCCTTGGCGATAGCGCACCGCGTGAGGGCTGGCGGTCCAGCCCGACCGCTTATCGGTGACGAGAGATGGCGTGCTGCGTGGCTGTGGCGAGCAGCAAAAGCGCGAGGAAGCCGACAAGAGTAGGAGCCGGCCCGACAGCCGAGAGGCTCAGTGCGGCGAGAAGAACCCCGGCGACTGTGGTCGTGACTGCTCCCGTCACCTGAGCAAGCCGTGCGCTCATACGCGGCAGTATAAACGTGGTAAGGGAGTGCAGACCGTCAGCCAGTCTGCACTCCCTGGTTCGAGTATGCGTGAGATGTGCCTCACGGCTCCGGCTGGCCGCGTCAGTTCAGCTTCTCGAGTGTCAACTGCACCGACACCGCCGGCGCCAGTGCGAGCGTCAGCGGGAGGAGTGAGTTGTTGCGGACGGTGAGGACGTCACCAGCCACGAGGCCCAGAATCGTCGAGCCATTGATCGGGCCCACCACGAGCAGCGACGCTGGCGTAGACGCGACGACCGCACCGTTGACGGCAAGCGCCACCTGTGCGCCGATACCAGCCGTGACAGAAAGGTGGTAGGAGACCCGATAGGTCCCAGTCTCCGCGACGGTCAAGCCGGGGGCTCCGGCGGCGTGGGTGATGTTGGTGAGCAAACCGTTGTCCGACAGCGGAATGTCTGCACCGCCAAGCACCAGCGAGCTCAGGACCGTCGCCAGGTTGTAGACATTTCCGAAAGCGGTGAGTCCGGAGCCGATCAGTCCCTGCGGGCCAGTTGGCCCAAGGAGGCCTTGAAGCCCGATTGCGCCAGTAGGCCCAAGGAGGCCTTGAAGCCCGAGCGGGCCAGTGGGCCCAAGGAGACCCTGGAGTCCGGCCGGACCCGGTAGCCCTGCTGGTCCGGCGTCACCGGCAGGTCCGGTTGCGCCGATCGCGCCCGGTGAGCCAGTTGGACCCTGCGGGCCTCCGGTGAGGCCGTCGATCGCTTGACGCACCAACGCGCCAGCGAGTCCCAGGCCGTTGCCGCCGTTGAGCGGCACCGACGTGGCGATCCCGCCGACGAGGCCGCTGACTGCGCCGACCAGGAGCCCATTGCCGATGCTGACCAGGCCGTTGTTCACGCTATAGGGCAGGGGCGCTTGAAACGTGTTTGTTGCACCCCCGGCAGTGCTGTAGGTGATCG
>CAZDXK010000405.1:0-2024 GCA_964509215.1 uncultured Actinomycetes bacterium
CCCTGGGCGTCGACTACATCGACGAGTCGGAGGTCCTCACGCCCGCCGACGAGGAACACCACATCGACAAGTGGGCGTTCACCGTTCCGTTCGTGTGCGGAGCGCGGAACCTGGGCGAGGCGCTCCGCCGGGTCGCCGAGGGTGCGGCCATGATCCGCACGAAGGGCGAGCCCGGCACGGGCAACGTCGTTGAGGCGGTCCGGCACCAGCGGACGATGCTCCGCGAGATGGCGTGGCTCACCACCCTGCGTCCCGAGCAGCACGTCGCGGCCGCGAAGGATCTGGGCGCGTCCGTCGAGCTGGTGCGCGAGGTGGCCGCGACCGGGAAGCTCCCCGTGGTGAACTTCGCGGCGGGGGGACTCGCGACGCCGGCGGACGCCGCGCTCATGATGCAGCTCGGCGTCGACGGTGTGTTCGTCGGATCGGGGATCTACAAGTCCGAGGATCCCGCGCCGCGTGCGCGCGCGATCGTCGAAGCGACCACGCACTTCAACGACCCCGATGTCCTGGCGAAGGTGTCGCGTGGCCTCGGTGAGGCGATGCCCGGTCTCGATATCAAGGAGATCGGCGAGGAGGGTCTGCTCCAGACCCGCGGTTGGTAAGGCCGGCGGCCCCCGTGAAAGCCGGCGTCCTCGCGCTCCAAGGAGACTTCCGCGAGCATGCGCGCGTCCTCACCGCTGCCGGCGCTACGCCCGTCGAGGTCCGAACGGCCCAGCAGCTGGCCGGGGTCGACTGCTTGGTGATCCCCGGCGGGGAATCCACCACCATGGCCAAGCTCGCGCGCGCCGGCGACCTGGTCGAGCCCGTGAGGGAACGCGCCGCCGCCGGCATGCCGATCCTCGGAACGTGCGCCGGCATGATCGTGCTCGCCAGGCGTGTAGAAGGCGGCGACCCACTGTTCGGCTTGTTCGACATCACGGTGCGGCGCAACGCCTACGGGCGACAGGTGGATTCGTTCGAGGCGGACGTGGATGTCGAGGGGATCGATCACCCGGTACGTGGCGTCTTCATCCGCGCGCCGAGGGTGGAGGACCTCGGCCCCGGCGTTCGTGTGCTGGCGGAACACGAAGGCCACCCGGTCGTGCTGGAGCAGGGGAACCTGCTCGTGGCATCCTTCCACCCGGAGCTGGTCGGCGAGACCGGGCTCCACGACTACCTCCTGCGGAAGGTGTAGCGGCATGTCCGGGCATTCCAAGTGGGCGACGATCAAGCGGAAGAAGGAGGCGACCGACTCTAAGCGGTCGAACATGTACGCCAAGCTCCTGCGCGCCGTCGAGGTCGCGGCGCGCGAGGGAGGCGGAAACGTGGACGGCAACATGACGCTCGCGTCTGCGGTCGAGAAGGCGAAGAGCTCGTCCGTCCCCAACGGCAACATCGAACGTGCGATCAAGCGCGGCACGGGCGAGCTGTCGGATGGAGCCCGGTACGAGGAGCTCCGGTACGAGGGATATGCGCCGGGAGGCATCGCGCTGCTGATCCAGACGCTCACCGACAACCGCAACCGCACGGGCCAGGAGATCCGCCACGCGTTCACGCGATACAACGGCAACCTCGGGGAGCAGGGGAGCACGGCGTGGATGTTCGCGCGGAAAGCGCTGATCGTCGTGGAGAAGGATGACGCTCCCGAGGAAGACCGGCTCCTGGAGCTGGCGCTCGAAGCCGGCGCGGAGGATCTCCGTGACTCCGAGAGCTCGTGGGACATCATCACCGACGCCCCCGACCTCGAGGCGGTGCGCACGGCGCTCGAGCAGGCCGGCATTCCGGCGACCTCGGCCGAGACAACGATGTTGCCGCAGACCACCATCTCGGTCGACGGGGGAGAGGCGCGGCAGGTGTTGGGGTTGATCGAGGCGCTCGAGGACATGGACGACGTCCAGAGCGTCTACGCCAACTTCGACATCTCAGAAGACATCATGGCGTCGCTTTAGAGTGATCGCTCGCCGCCACGGGTGATTGCTCGCTCCCTCCGGCGACCCTAGACTGCACGAACAGATGTTCGATACGTGCGTGCTCGGGATCGACCC
>CAZDXK010000406.1:0-2018 GCA_964509215.1 uncultured Actinomycetes bacterium
CGATGGGCTCGGGGAGCGACGCGACGCGCGCGGTCGCGCAGCTCGTGCTCCTCGACTCGAACTTCGACGCGCTGCCGCAGGTTGTGGCGGAGGGGCGCCGGGTGTTGGGCAACATCGAGCGCACGTCCGGTCTCTACATCACGAAGACCGTCTACGCGATGATCCTGTCACTCGCCGTGGGCGTCGCCGCGTTCGCCTTCCCGTTCCTGCCTCGACATCTGACCCTGATCGGCGCGCTCACGATCGGCATCCCATCGTTCTTCCTGGCCCTCGCGCCGAACGCCGATCGGTTCAAGTCCGGGTTCGTCTCACGGGTAGCGCGGTTCGCGCTCCCCGCCGGCGCGCTCGCGGCGATCGCCACGTTCCTGGCGTACGCCATCGTGCGGCGACAGGAGGGTGTCAGCCTGATCGAGGCGCGGACCGCTGCGGTGATGGTGTTGACGTGGATCGGCCTGCTGGTGCTCTCGATCATCGCGGCGCCCCTCAACCGTGCGCGCTTCCTGTTGATCTGGTCCATGGCAGGGTTGTTCCTGGTCGCGGTCATGCTGCCTGCCACGCAGAAGTTCTTCGCGCTGAAGTCTCCCGACGATCTCGTCTGGCTGGCGGGGTTCGGGATCGCGGCGATCGTGTGGTCGTTCGCCCGGCTCTTCGTTCCCGGGGAACAGCCCATCGGCCCGCGCGGGCTGGAGGAGTAGGGGTAGTAGTCCGTAACGGACTAGTGGAGCAGGCCGAACCGCGACGGCGGCCAGATCTTGATGAACGCCTCACCGATCACCTTGTCGATCGGCACGTAGCCAAGGCCGAAGCGCGAGTCGAGCGAGTTCCCGCGATTGTCGCCCATCACGAACAGCTTGCCTTCCGGGACCGTCTTCGCATCGAAAGGCTGCGTCTTCTGCGTCAGGTACGGCTCACCCAGCTTCTCGCCGTTCACGTAGACGGAGCCGCCCTTGCCTTCGACGACGTCGCCCGGCAGCCCGATCACGCGCTTGATGAAGTCCTCGTTCTCGGGCTGCTCGAATCCCAAGCCTTGGAACAGCCAGTGGAAGAACCCGCCCACGACGCCTCGATCCGTCGCTTCCGTGGGGTGCGGGTTCTCGAACACCACGAGGTCGCCGCGACGCGGATCGTGGAAGTAGTACGGGATCTTGTTGACCAGCACGCGGTCGCCCTGCTTGAGGGTGGGCTCCATCGACGGGCTGGGGATGAAGAACGCCTGGAACAGGAACGTCCTGATGATGAGCGCCAGGACGAATGCCATGAGGACGAGCCCCGGTACCTCTCCGAGGAACCCGAGGATGCCGTGCCGCGACCGGTGCTGCTCCGGCTCCGGGTCTTCAAGCGATTCGCGCTCCGCGGTCTTCACCGGTCAAGGGTACCGGTCGGCGGTCGCCGCGGGCCGTGCGGAGCTGTTCACGGCAGGACGAGCGTGACCTCGACGGCCTTGAACGAGGCCCACGCGGTCCTGCCCTCGCGGAGGCCGAGCCGGTCGACGGAGCCGAGCGTGATCTCGGCGACGACGGGCGGCGTCCCGGCCAACCGGACGCGAGCGCGCTCGCCCTCGATCGCGATCTCGGCGATGCGGCCGTGCACCACGTTGCGAGCGGACCCCTCGGGCCTGGAGGTGTGGAGCACCACGTCCGACGGGCGGAGCACGGCAAGCACGCCGTCGACGTGCTCCATCGGGAGATCCTCGGGCCACGCCACGATGACGCTGCCGGCGAAGGTCACGAGCGACCCCGCGCCGGCGTCGAGTGGCTCGAGCCGGCCGGCGAACAGGTTCAGGCCGACCAGGTCGGCCACGTAGGGGGTGCGAGGTGCGTTGCGCAGCTCCGCCGGCGTGCCGACCTGGGTCACCCGGCCTTCCTCCAGGACCACGATGCGGTCGGCGAGGGTGAGCGCCTCGACCGGATCGTGCGTCACCAGGACCCGCACACCGGTGAAGCCGTCCAGGATCGAGCGGATCAACGGGCGGATCTCGGACCGGGCCTGGACGTCGAGCGACGAGGTCGGCTCGTCCA
>CAZDXK010000407.1:0-2016 GCA_964509215.1 uncultured Actinomycetes bacterium
CTGCTGCCAAAGAGGTTGTTGGATAGCCCAATTAGATTCCGGGCCACCGACTCCAAATGATCGCGAGATGGCAGGTCGAAAGGACGCCGTACCCAGTCATAGAACAGGACGGATGGTGCGACCGCCCTCAGCTCGCCAGCTGCTCGCCGAAGTGCCTCGGATGCCTGCAGCTGATCGGGTCGGACTGACGTGCCCGGTGCCGGCGGATTCATAGCGACATTGCGGTAGAAGTCGTATGTGGTCCTGACGCCAACGACTTGCTTCCGAGCTTCGACCGCTGGCTCCAGGACAAGTCTGAGCGCGTAGTGCCCAGCAAGGAACCCCGTCACGGCTAGCACGACTGTCCATGTGTCCATTTGATTGGGAGCATACGGGAGCGGCCCAGAAAATCCGGATCTCGCCCGCTAGCTGATAGGGCTGGACGTTGCCTGGAATCGCGGCGGCTCTGGGTACTCACCTTGTGCCGCGCCGGGCGACTCGCGCCTCAGGCCCGCATCCCGCCCGGCGGGGCGTCCACATGTGAACGATGTCACCCGCCATCCGTCGTCGCGTTCCGTCGGGAGCCTGCTCGAAACCTGGACCGACGTTGAAGCGCAGTAGGGGCCGCCACGGGTCAAGCCGCTGTGCGTCCACCTGCGCACGGTTCTCGGGGCTCCCAACGATGAACCGATGACACGCGCCGGACATGTCTGCGTTCGACCGCCTGACTCGATGAACAGCCACGTCGACGAACTCCTTGCGAGCCCGGCGCGACAGCACCAACTGCTTGCCTGGGTCAAGGGGGAACCGAACCTCGTCTGCGTTCTCGATGCCGAACCCCTCGAAATTGTCGCGTGGCGAAGGCTTGCGCCAGACGACCACTGGCGAGTCGGAGATGATGAGTTCGCGTCTACCGTCACCCTCGATCGACCAGTTCAGCGCGAGGACTCGACGAGACAACTCCCAGGCAGCCCGCAGCATCATCTCAACGGCGAACTCGTCGCTCAGGGTGTGGCTCTCGTCTCGAATGGCGACGCTTACTAACGTGAAGGCGGCGTCGACCTCGGGCGGTTCAGGTCGGAAGCCGAGGTACTGCGACTCCAGAAAGTCAGCGACGAGGTCGGCCGTAACCTCCCGGCCGTTTGCCCACGCGACCACCCGTCGCGGAAACAGCACACGTTCGCGGTGGGTCGTCGTGCGTGCGATCTGCAGCCCCACGAACAGGGCGAGCGTCGCGCTGTCAGGATCACGGGGGCCGGGCAGCCTGCCCTCGCGGTCGATCCTCCGCAGCACGCGATCGGCCATGCCCTCGATGTTCGCGAGTCCAGTCTCGATCTCTTTCGAGACGCCGCCCATCCCGTCCGGGATGTCGTAGAACCCCGACTCCACAGCTACATTCTTGGGACTCGTCTCGTACCGCTTGCCGTTACGCCAACGCACGGCGAGCTTCGCGTTCGTAGCGAACCGCTCTAGGTAAAACTGCGGGACCTGATGGTGCCGCTTGGGCTGGCCGGTCATCGACGCCCGAGATTGTGACGGGAGCGGCGACCACCGCCTGAGCGTCTCGTTCTGATGAGCACGAAATTTTCGCGGCCGCGATGGATCTCGCGAAGCAGGATGGGGTCGCCGCTGGTCCATGTGTTCTGCTGCATCAGCGCCTCCCCGCCTTGGCGGTGTCGGCGACAATCCTGCCATGCCGATGCGGGCGGACGCCCAGCCACGCGGGCACGTGACCGCGATCGATCACGTCCAGCTCGCCATGCCGGCGGGAGGGGAGGACGACGCGCGCCGCTTCTACAGCGACGTACTCGGTCTCGTCGAGGTGCCGAAGCCGGCCGGCCTGGCCGGGCGAGGGGGATGCTGGTTCGTGGGCCTGGACGTCGGGGTCGCCGTTCACCTTGGCGTGGAGGACGACTTCCGGCCGGCCCGCAAGGCGCATCCAGCGTTCGTCGTGGCTGATCTCGATGCCATGCGTCAGCGCCTGACCGATGCTGGTGCCGAGATCGTCGGGGACGACAGCATGAGCGTCCGCCGCTG
>CAZDXK010000408.1:0-2015 GCA_964509215.1 uncultured Actinomycetes bacterium
GTCCTGGCTTCCGCGACGGAGCCGGCGCCGGCCAACAGCGCCGACGTCAGCACCAGGGCCGCGAGGCGGCGACCGCAGCCGGTTCGCGTGGTCGTCCTCGTCTCTCCCATGTTCCCCCATCGGCCGGCCACGCACGACGCTTGACGACCGTGCGAGCACGTTACGCTACCGGCCCATGATGGCTCCCGATCCGCTCGATTTCCTCGACATCGCCCATCTGCTTTCCACAGACGAGCGGCAGGTGCGCGACCTGGTGCGCGAGTGGGTCGCCGAGAACGTCCTTCCGGATATCGACACTTGGTTCGAGGCGGGGACGTTCCCGAAGGACGTCGCTCTCGAGCTCGGCCGGCTGGGTCTCCTGGGCATGCACCTCGAGGGCTACGGCTGTCTCGGTGCGAACGCCGTCGCGTACGGCCTCGCTTGTCTGGAGCTCGAGGCCGGCGACTCAGGGTTCCGTTCGTTCGTGAGCGTCCAGGGGTCGCTCTGCATGTTCCCGATCTGGAAGTTCGGCACCGATGAGCAGAAGGAGCGGTGGCTTCCGAAGATGGCGAGCGGCGAGGTGATCGGCTGCTTCGGTTTGACCGAGGCCGATTTCGGCAGCGACCCGAACCACATGCGCACATCCGCCAAACGCGACGGCGACGGGTGGGTGTTGAACGGTTCGAAGATGTGGATCACGAACGGTTCCATCGCCGACATCGCTGTGGTCTGGGCGCAGACCGACGACGGCATCCGAGGGTTCCTGGTCCCGACGGAGACGCCGGGGTTCTCCGCCAACGACATCCATCGCAAGCTGTCGCTCCGGGCAAGCGTGACCTCTGAGCTGGTGCTCGACGGTGTGCGCCTGCCTGAAGACGCGGTCTTAGATGTCACCGGGATGAGAGGGCCGCTCTCGTGTTTGTCCGAGGCGCGGTTCGGGATCGTGTGGGGCGCGATGGGCGCGGCCCGCGCGTGTTTCGCGTGCGCGCTCGACTACTCCAAGACGCGGGTGCAGTGGGGGCGACCGATCGCGGGTTTCCAGCTCACGCAAAACAAGCTCGCGAACATGGCGACGGAGCTGAACAAGGGGACACTGCTCGCGCTGCACCTCGGCCGGATGAAGGATGAGGGGCGTCTTCGACCCGAGCATGTGAGCATGGGCAAGCTCAACAACGTGCGCGAGGCGCTCGAGATCGCGAGGACGGCTCGAACCATCCTGGGTGCGTCCGGGATCACGTTGGAGTACCCGGTGATCCGTCACGCCAACAACCTCGAGTCGGTGCTGACGTACGAAGGCACGAGCGAGATCCACACCCTGATCCTGGGTCAGGCCCTCAGCGGGGAGCGCGCCTTCGACTGACCGAGGGTGTCGGCGGAGGGTTTCGGCCGAGGGCCCGGCCGATGGTCAGGTAGCCTTCACTCGCGGTTCCCGTCCACCGGAGGAGTGCTGATGGAGGTCACGATGTCCCGAGAAACCGATTGGATGGTGTTCGAGAAAGCGGTGGAGGTCACGGCCTCCGCGGTACGAGGCACGGCAGGCGGGAGCCAGCCGGCTTCCTACGTCGCCGATGTGTTCCGCGAGGTCCACAGGGCCCTCAAGGAGACGGCGGAGACGATGGTTCCGAAGGACACCAAGGCCGGTTTCTAGGGGACGGTGGTGGCCTCCGCCCGTCGCCACGTGGGGCGCCACGGAGTTCGCCACGAGCAGCAGCGGTCGCTGCTCGCGTGGTTCCGGACGAACGGTCCCGAGTATCCATGGCGCAGGACGGAGCGCGATCCGTATGCGGTCCTCGTCTCCGAGGTCATGCTCCAGCAGACGCAGGTCTCCCGCGTCGCCGAGGCGTTCCCCGCGTTCCTGGAACGGTTCCCCGACGTGCGGGTGCTGGCGTCGGCGTCGCTGGCGGACGTCCTCCGGGCCTGGGGCGGGCTGGGGTACTCCCGCCGGGCTGCGGCACTGCGGGAGGCCACGCGTTCCATCGTTCGACAGCACGGCGGCGAGGTCCCGCCCGACGTCGCATCCCTAATCGCCCTTCCGG
>CAZDXK010000409.1:0-2008 GCA_964509215.1 uncultured Actinomycetes bacterium
GCCGCCCGCCGGTCGCTCGAGGACGCGAGGCCCGAGACCCTGCCCGTGGCGCGTGCCGCCGCCTCGGAGCTCGCGATGCGTGCCGCCGCCGCGCTCACGGTCGCGCACGGGAGCCGGTCCATCCTGGTCGGCCAGCACCCGCAACGTCTGGGCCGAGAGGCGCTGTTCCTCCTGGTATTCGGCTCGCGCCCACCGATCCGCGCCGAGCTCTCGCGGAGGATCGCGGGCACCTAGGTGCTGTTCCCACCGGTACGCTTCCGCTCGATGCGCGTCGACGCCAGCTTCGAACCGCTCGTGACCCCGCGATTGCGGCTCCGCCGATCGCGGCCGGAGGACGCCGAGACGATCTCGGCGTACCGCAGCGATCCTGAGGTCCACCGCTACCAGGGATGGGAGCGGACGGATCCCGATGGGGTCCGCGGCGAGATCGAGGAGATGGCCAGCAGGGCACCGGGCGCGCCGGGCGGATGGATGCAACTCTCGGTCGAGGAGCGCGAAACCGGACAGCTCGTCGGTGACGTGGGGCTGAGCCCGGTCGACGACGAGCCGTACGTGATCAAGATCGGATACACGATGTCACCGCCGTTCCAGGGGCGCGGCTACGCCACCGAGGCGGTGGCCGCGCTCATCGCCTACGCGTTCGGCACGCTCCGCGCCGACGTCGTGAGGGCCTACGCGAGCGCGGACAACCTTCCCTCGATCCGAGTCGCCGAGAAGGTCGGGATGCAGCTCGTCGAACGGATCGAACGCCGATCCGGCGACCGGGTCCGCTACGTCGTGAAGTACGAGCTCACTCAGGCGTAGGGGTCGCGGGTCCCGATCAAGAGGACCCCGGCGGCGGTGAGCGTCATGGCGATCGCGGCGATCACGTACGGCCCCGCGCTTTCGTCGATCGCGAGCTCGGTGGACAACCGCGAGCCGAGCGTGTCGTACACCTGGGTGAGCTGGTCGGCCGTCTGCGTCGTGTACGCCTTGGCGCCCGTCTCCTCCGCGATCCGTGCCAGGACGTCGGAGGGCACGCCGGCCGTCGCACTGCCGCCGGTCGAGGCGGGGACCTCGGACGCCTCCGTCGGTGCCTCGCCGATCGCCACCGTGAACACCGCGACGCCCAGCTCCTGCGCCCTTGAGGCGGCCTGCTCCGGAGGGATCGTGCTGCCGGAGTCCATCCCGTCGCTCAGGAGCACGACCGCCGCCGGTCGATCGCCGTCCCCGTCGCGATCGGCCTGGATCGCATCGAGCGCCGCCGACAGACCGTCGCCGATCACCGTCCCGGTGCCCGTGTCGACTGCGAGCGATCCGAGCGCAGCGGTGACCAGCGAGCGGTCGGAGGTGGGCGCGATCCGCACGGCGCTCGTGACCGAGAACGTCGCGAGCCCCACCCGGAAACCCGCGGGCAACCGTTCGAGGAACGCTGCCGCGGCGCCCTTCGCGGCGGCGAGCCTGGTCGGCTCGACATCGGTCGCCCCCATGGAACGCGACACGTCGATCGCGAGCACCACGGTCCCGCTCGTCACCCGGCGGTCGAACCGGATCTGCCCGAACGCGAAGAGGAGGCTCACGATCGCCCCGACGATGAGCGCCACGGGCAGCCGCATGCGCCATCCCGATCCCCGGCGCCTGCCCCGCAGCTTCCGTCGCCGGAACGAGGCGATCGTCTCGATCACGATCACCAGCAAGTAGGCGACCGCGACGGCGATCAGGATCAGGAGCGCCGGGATCCAAGAGGACGACATCAGGGACTACCGTACGCCGGGTCCCTAGGTGACGACGTGCTCGGCGAGCTGCCGCAGCCGGGCCTCGCGCTCGGCCCGCCGTTTTCCGGGATCGAGTCTCCTGGCGTTGTCGAGGGCACCGGTCAGGTCGGACGGTGTGAACGGCTTCTTGATGTAGCCGTCGGCGCCGGCCTCCCACCCCGCGATCTGGTCCTCGATCCCCACGCGGGCGCTGATCAGCACGACCGGCATGTCCATGCTCTCCTCGCTCTGCCTGATGCGACGGAGCGCCTCGA
>CAZDXK010000410.1:0-2005 GCA_964509215.1 uncultured Actinomycetes bacterium
GACTTCATCGAAGGGCTCTCGCCGGCCATCTCGATCGACCAGAAATCCACCAGCCGGAACCCGCGCTCGACCGTCGGCACCATCACCGAGGTCTACGACTACCTCAGGGTGCTCTTCGCACGCGTGGGTCACCCGCACTGCACGAACTGCGGGCGCCCGATCGGACGGCAGACGCCCGACCAGATCGTCGACCAGGTGATGGAGCTGCCCGAGGGCACGAAGTTCCAGGTGCTGGCGCCGATCGTCAGGGGGCGGAAGGGCGAGTACGAGAAGCTGCTCGGGGACCTCGCTCGTAAGGGGTTCCCGCGCGCCCGGATCGACGGTGAGGTGCGCGAGCTTTCCGAGCCCATCCGCCTCCCGAAGAACTACAAGCACACGATCGAGGTCGTGGTCGACCGGTTGGTCGCCAAGCCGGACATCCGGCGCCGTGTGGCCGACTCCCTCGAGACGGCGCTCGAGCTCGCCGAGGGGATCGCGGCGATCGCGGTCCAGACGCACGACGGCGGCGAGGAGATCCAGAACTTCTCCCAGGCGCTCGCGTGCACGTTCTGCGGGTTGTCGTTCGACGAGCTGGCGCCAAGGAACTTCTCATTCAACTCGCCGTACGGAGCCTGCCAGACGTGCGACGGGCTCGGCGTGCGGCTGGAGGTGGACGCGGAGCTCGTCGTTCCCGACCCCGACCTCTCGATCAACGAAGGGGCCATCGCGCCGTGGGCCAGCAACACGCTCGAGTACTGGTACCGCGTGCTCGAGGCGGTGGCCGACGCGCACGGCTTCTCCCTCGACGTTCCCTGGAAGAAGCTCTCGAAGGCGGCGCGCGAGGTCGTCCTCTACGGCTCGGATGAGGAGGTGTTCGTCCGGTACAAGAACCGGTACAACCGTCAGCGTGCATACCACACCACGTACGAGGGCGTGCTCCCAAACATCGAGCGGCGACATGCCGAGACCGACTCGGACGCGGCGCGCGAGAAGCTCGAGCAGTTCATGCGCGAGATCCCGTGCCGGACGTGCAGCGGCTACCGTCTGCGAGCCGAGAGCCTGGCGGTGACGGTCGGCGGTCTCAACATCTCGCAGCTCACGGAGAAGGCCATCCGCGACACGCTCTCGTTCATCGACGGGATGGAGCTTTCGGAGCGGGAGCTCATGATCGCGGAGCGCCTGCTGAAGGAGATACGCGCCCGCCTGGGGTTCCTGATGGACGTCGGGCTCGACTACCTGAGCCTCGGACGGGCTGCGGGGACGCTCGCCGGGGGCGAGGCGCAACGGATCCGCCTGGCGACGCAGATCGGCAGCGGCCTCGTCGGCGTCCTCTACATCCTGGACGAGCCGTCGATCGGGCTGCATCAACGCGACAACCGGCGGCTGATCGACACGTTGCTGCGTCTGCGCGACCTGGGCAACACGCTGATCGTCGTCGAGCACGACGAGGCCACCATCATGGAGGCCGACCACATCGTCGACATCGGACCGCTCGCGGGGGAGCTCGGTGGCGAGATCGTCTACTCGGGCGACCTGAAGGGCCTGCTCGAAGAGGAGCGATCCATCACCGGCGCGTACCTGTCAGGGCGACGCCAGATCCCGACGCCACAGGTCCGTAGGGCCCCGGGCAAAGGCATGCTTCGGTTGGAGGGCGTCCGCGAGCACAACCTGCAGGACGTCACGTTCGACATCCCGCTCGGGCTGTTCATCTGCGTCACGGGGGTCTCCGGCAGCGGCAAGTCGACGCTGGTCCAGGACGTGATGCTTCGGGCGCTGATGCAGAAGCTGTACCGCTCGCGCCTGCTCCCCGGCAAGCACAAGCGCATGACCGGCTGGGAGCGGTTGGACAAGGTCATCGACATCGACCAGTCGCCGATCGGCCGGACCCCCCGGTCGAACCCGGCCACGTATACCGGGGTCTTCGACCACATCCGCAAGCTGTTCGCGCAGGTGCCAGAGGCGCGGATCCGTGGGTTCCAGCCGGGACGGTTCTCGTTCAACGTGCGGGGCGGACGGTGCGAGAACT
>CAZDXK010000411.1:0-2002 GCA_964509215.1 uncultured Actinomycetes bacterium
TTTGAGGCTGAACGGCACACCGAAACAGAGGCCGACGGCCCTGTCACTCGGTGATCGGAGCGGGCGATGCTATCTGCCTGACCGAACCTCTCGGCGCGCATCGCGTCGCTACGTTGGAGACCAGCCATGACTCTCGTCGCTGAAACCATGCAACCCGCAACACGCACATCGGACACCATGCGGGCGACTGTATTCCACGGTCCCGGCGACATCCGGATCGAGGCTGTGCCCCGGCCTCGTGCCGGTGTCGGCGAGGCGGTGGTCCGGGTTACAACGACGACCATCTGCGGCACCGACATCCACATCGTCAAGGGCGAGTATCCGGTCCGCCCCGGCCTCGTCATCGGACACGAGCCGGTGGGCGTGATCGACGAGCTCGGACCCGGCGTGACCGGCTACGAGATCGGCCAGCGCGTGCTCGTCGGCGCGATCACGCCGTGCGGCCAGTGTCGCGCCTGCCTGTCGGGCAACCTGAGCCAATGCGGGCACGGCGGGGGGTACGAGGCGCTCGGTGGCTGGCGCTTCGGCAACACGATCGATGGCGCGCAGGCGGAGTACCTCCTCGTCCCAGCGGCGCAGGCGAACCTCACGCCGATCCCCGACGGCGTCTCGGACGAGCAGGTCGTTCTCCTCGCGGACATCGCCTCGACCGGCTTCAGTGGTGCCGAGTCGGGGAATGTGCGGATCGGCGACGCGGTCGTCGTGTTCGCTCTTGGCCCGATCGGGCTGTGCGCGGTCGCCGGCGCCAAGCTGATGGGTGCGTCGCTCATCATCGGGATCGACAGCGACCCGGTCCGTCTCGAGATGGCCAAGCGGATGGGGGCCGATGTCGTTCTCGACTTCACCCAGGTCGACGTGGTCGCCGAGGTGCTGAAGCTCACGGGCGGCGGCGCGGACGTGACCATCGAGGCGCTGGGCACCCAGGGCACGTTCGAGAACGCCCTGCGCTGCCTGCGGCCCGGCGGCACGCTCTCGAGCCTCGGGGTCTACTCGGGCAAGCTCGAGATGCCGTACGACGCATTCGCGGCCGGCCTCGGCGGCCAGCGGATCGTGACCACGCTCTGCCCGGGCGGCAAGGAGCGAATGCGGCGGCTCATCGCCACCGTCGAATCGGGTCGCTTCGACCCGCTCCCGCTCATCACCCATCACTTCGCGCTCGACGACATCGTCGAGGCCTACGACCTCTTCAGCAACCGTCGCGAGGGCGTGTTGAAGGTGGCGATCCACCCGTAGTCACCGACCGGCGTCGGTGGAATCATCGCGGTCCGCGGATGTGGGCGCGAACTCGGGGCGTACCCGACGAGGGAAGCGCTCCCAACCCGATCCCCGAAGGGAGGCCTGCACGTGGACGAGCGCTTCGAGTGCCTGGACGGGAATGAGGCGGCGGCTCGCATCGCGTATGCCGTCAGTGAGGTGATCTCGATCTACCCGATCACCCCCGCCTCGCCGATGGCCGAGCATTGCGACGATTGGTCCGCCGCGGGTCGCCCTAATCTGTGGGGCAAGGTCCCCGACGTCGTTGAGATGCAGTCCGAAGTTGGAGCCGCCGGAGCCCTCCACGGGGCGCTCCAGAAGGGGGCCCTGGCCACGACCTTCACGGCGTCGCAGGGCCTGCTCTTGATGATCCCCAACATGTTCAAGATCGCCGGCGAACTGACGCCGGCGGTCATCCATGTCGCGGCCAGGACGATCGCGACGCATGCGCTCTCGATCTTCGGCGACCACAGCGACGTCATGCATGCGCGCACGACCGGCTGGGCGATGCTCGCAGCGGGCTCGGTCCAGGAAGCGCACGACTTCGCGCTGGTCGCGCACGCCGCCACGCTGCGGGCTAGGATCCCGTTCCTCCACTTCTTCGACGGCTTCCGGACCTCGCACGAGATCAACAAGATCGCCGTGCTCGAGGAGGACGACATCCGGGCGCTCATCCGGGATGACGACGTCCTGGCATTCCGCGACCGGGCCATGACCCCCGACGCGCCGGTGGTGCGTGGGACGGCAC
>CAZDXK010000412.1:0-1996 GCA_964509215.1 uncultured Actinomycetes bacterium
GGACAGTCCCTTGCCGTCCATCGCGTCGGCGAACCGGAAGAACGCCTCGACATTCGCGGGACCCGACCAGGGGCGGAGATACTCCATCACCTGGTCCGGCGTGATGCGATCGGGGTCGGCCATGCCCACGCGGAGCGACGCTCGGATCCCCGAGTGCACGAACAGCTCCACCCTCTGCTCGGGCGGCGTCCGCTGGATCTCGCGTGTCAGCACGGAGGGCCATGCGTCGAACGCGGTGCTCGACATCAGGACCATCGCGTCAACGCCCTCGCCGTCCAAGGCGAGGAGCTGCGCGACACCCCCTCCGACCGAGTGCCCGATCACGGCGTAGCGCTCCACATCGAGGCTCGCCAGGAGCTCTCGCACGTACCCGGCCTGCGCGACGAGACCGAGCGGCACGCCGGCCGGTTTTTGCGAGTCGCCCGTGCCGAGCATGTCGGGCACGATCACGCGGAAGCGCGACGAGAGCAACGGCCCGAGGTCGCGCCAGACGAACGACGACTGCGGGAACCCGTGGAGCAAGACGACGACCGGACCGTCGCCCTCATCCGTGTAGGCGAGCTCGCCGCCGGAGGTGGGAGCGCGGCTCTTCGGCGCGGCCGGACTCATCCCCTCGCGCGAGCGATCGCGTCCACCACCCGCACGACGCGCGTCATCTCCTTGACGTCGTGCACACGCACGATGTCGACACCCTCGGCCGCACACCACGCGACGACACCGGCCGTTCCTTCGATCCGATCGTCGACCTCGGTGCCGGTGAGCGTTCCGATGAACCGCTTGCGGCTGGGGCCGACCAGCACCGGGGCGCGCAGGTGATGCAAGGCCCGGATGTCCGAGAGGATCGCCAGGTTGTGTTCAAGCGCCTTGCCGAACCCGATGCCCGGATCGACGCAGAGGTGGTCGAGATCGATCCCCGCCGCCAAGGCCGCCTCGATCCGCTCGCCGAGGAAGCCGCGAACCTCCGCGACCACGTCGTAGTACGTGGGGTCGTCCTGCATCGTGCTCGGCTCGCCCTTCATGTGCATCAGGATCATGCCGGAGCCGGTATCGGCCACCACTCCGAACATCGCGGGGTCGCCGCCGGAGGAGACGTCGTTCACGATCGTCGCGCCGGCCTCGATCGCGACTCGCGCGACCTGGGACTTGCGCGTATCCACCGACACCGGGACGTCGGGATGGTCATCCGCGATCCTGCCGATCACCGGCACGACACGGTGCATCTCCTCTTCGGGAGGCACGACCTCCGAGCCCGGCCGGGTGGACTCACCCCCGACGTCGAGCAGATCGGCGCCGTCGGCGACCATCTGGGCCGCGTGCCTCACGACGTCGTCCACGTTGGAGTAGGAGCCGCCATCCGAGAACGAATCGGGCGTAACGTTCACGATCCCCATGACCAGCGTGCGCCGGCGCAGCGGAACGACGTGCCTCCCGCAACGCCAGACGAACTCATCAGCCATGCGGCAATCGTAGTCCGGTAGCCCTCGTCGTATCCCGGCCGCCGACGGTTTGAGCTACCGCATGCCGATGTGGCTCATGGCCTCCTGGCGCGTGCGCGCGTCGGTGCGGAATAGGCCGCGCACGGCGGAGGTCACGGTCACGGAGCCTGGCTTCTTGATGCCGCGCATCGTCATGCACAGGTGCTCGCATTCGATCACGACGAACACGCCCCGAGGCGAGAGCGCCTCGTCCAGCGCCTCGGCGATCTCGGTCGTGAGTCGCTCTTGTACCTGCGGTCGCTTCGCGAGCATGTCGACGACGCGAGCGATCTTCGACAGGCCGGTGATCTGCTGCTGCTTGTTCGGGATGTACGCGACGTGGGCCTTCCCGCTGAAGGGGATCAGGTGGTGTTCACAGAATGAATACAGGGGGATGTCGCGCACCATGATCATCTCGTCATGGTCGGCGCCTTCGACGACCGTCACCAGTTGCGATGCGTCCACCCCGATACCCGCGAACACCTCGCGGTACATGCGCGCGACGCGCCCCGGCGTCTCGC
>CAZDXK010000413.1:0-1987 GCA_964509215.1 uncultured Actinomycetes bacterium
CCTCGATCGTGATGATGCGCTCGTCGTCGGGGATGAACGACGACAGCACGTTCAGGGTCGAGGTCTTCCCGGCGCCGGTTCCTCCGGAGACCAAGATGTTGATCCGCCCTCGGACGCATGCCTCCAGGAACTGCGACACGGCCGACGTCATGGTGCCGAACTCGATCAGGTCGTCGGCGCCGAACGGATCGGCGGAGAACTTCCTGATCGTGAGCGCCGGGCCGTCGATCGACAGCGGCGGGATGATCGCGTTGACACGTGAACCGTCGGGCAGGCGGGCGTCCACGTACGGCGACGCCTCGTCGACGCGGCGGCCCACCTTGCCGACGATCTTGTCGATCGTCCGGCGCAGCTGCTGCTCGTCGTGGAACTTCGTGCCGGTCCAGTAGAGCTTGCCGGCACGCTCGACGTAGATCGTGTCCCAGCCATTCACCATGATCTCGGAGACGTCCGGATCGCGGACGAACGGCTCGAGCGGTCCCAGTCCCAGGACGCTGTCGCCGATCTGGCGGACGATCAGCAGCTTCTCCTGCGAGGAGAGCGGTCCCTCCTCTTCGTCGAGCAGTTCGCGCAGACGCTGGTGGACCAGACCTTCGAGCTCGTTGTCGGAGAGCGTGGAGTCGTACAGGCGAGGACCGAGGACTTCGACCAGGCGCTCCTGCACCCGGAGGCGGACGTCCGCGATACGGTCACGCTGTGAGGCCTTCGCGAGCCTATCTGCCAGGGACATGGGAGCCAGACCTCCTTAGCTTGCGGTCCTCGAGAACCGCTTGCGCTTCGTCTTGACGGGCTTCGAGCCGTTGCCGTTCGCGTTGTTCCCGGCCCCGACCTTGGATACTTCGAACTGATCGGCGAACCGGGTGGCCAGTTGCCGGACGGCGGTCGAGACGTCCGAATTGGGCTCGTCGAGCACCACCGGGCGTCCCTTGTTCAACGCCGTCGGAACCAGCCGGCTCGACGGGATCATCGCGTCCACCGTGATCTTCATGACGCGCTCCACGTCGGAGGCGTCCAATCCGACCTTGCTGTCGGCGCGGTTCAGGACCACGCGGAACCGCTCGCGCGGCAGCCCGATCGTGAGCAGCGTGTCGAGCGCCTTCGAGAGGTGCTTCACGCCGACCACGTCGAGCGGCGTGACCAGGCAGATCGCGTCGGACAGGTCGAAGCAGACGAGCGCCGAGTCCGAGTAGTCCACGGACGCGTCCACCACCACGTACGAGAAATCGGCGCGCAGGGTCCGCAGGAACTTGCCCACGGCCTCCCCGGCGGGCGGCTCGGCAGCGGGATCCGGCGGCGAGCCGAACCCCCACAGGTGCTCGCCGAACGGGACGCCGATCTCGCGGATCCGTTCGTGATCGGCGCCCTCTCCGAGGCCCATCATGTCGTCCACCCGCGCGCTCGGCTCGCGGCCGAAGTACGTGAAGACGTCGCCCATGTCCGTGTCGAGGTCGACGACGGCCGTGTCCTCGCCGGTGATGTCGGAGATCGCGGCGGCGAGGTTCGTGGTGAGGAACGTCTTGCCGCTGCCGCCCTTCGACGAGAAGACCGAGATGATCCTGCCTCGCTGCTGCGACGAGCTCTCCGTGGCCGAACCGCCCATGGAGCGCAGGTTGGTGGCCCAGGCCACAGCACGCTCGACGGCGTCGCGGAGCTCCTCGGTCCCCTGGGTCATGTCCACCACGTCGCGGATGCCGGCCCGCATCGCCGCGGGGAGCAACCCGTTCCACGTGTGGTCGCGCACCAGGACGATCGCCGTTCCCGGCGACTGGCGCCCCACGAACTCCGCGAGGCCCAGCGCGTCGGGCTCTTTGACCTCCGGCGAAAGCACCAGCACGTCGATCGGCGTGAAGGCGTTGATCAACAACTCCTCCGCCACCGTGGCGGACTGTGCCCAGCCGATCTCTTCGGCCTCGACCTCCAGCGCTCGTGCGATCTGCTGGCGGAAGGACTGCGGCGTCCCGACGGCGACGACGCTGGCTTCGGTCAT
>CAZDXK010000414.1:0-1985 GCA_964509215.1 uncultured Actinomycetes bacterium
GGGCTGGATGGTCGCAGCCGGGCTGGACCCGCCCGCGGGCGTGCAGGCGATGATGGCAGCCCCGAGAGCCAGGGCAAGGAGCAAACGCGTCCACATATGAAGTACCTCCTGGTGTGTGTTCGCGGTGGCCACCGCGCGCGGGGTGGCGAACCGGCCGGTGAGTGCCCACCGACGGACTGAGGCTACGGCGCCGCGCCCCACGACCGTCTCGCGTGCATCCGGGCAGAGGTTTCAGGCGGCTCGCAGCTACGGTTGTCATGCGCGCGTGATGGGTCCGAGCCTCGCCGCGGTATCGCCGAATGGGCGCCGGCCCGAGCATTCGAATCGCGGGGGACGCCGCCAACACCATCCTCGAGGACCCGACATCGATGCTTACCGACAGGACCCACCACCCGTTCGTGATGGACGGTGCCGAGCCCACCTCGGATCGGGGGATGCTGGTCCTCCAGTACCTGGTCGCCGCCATCGCGGCCGTCGCGGCCGCGCTGCTCGCCTTTTTCAATTGAGCCTCGTCACCTGAGCCCGGTCACCGCCCGACTCTTCGACGCGGACGGACACGACCGCGAGCTGGATCCCGCCGACATCAACGTCGCGGACCTCGGCAAACGCCAACTCCTGTGGGTCGACCTCGATCGACGCGATGACGACGCAGCGCTCGATGAAGTGGCCGAGCGCCTGGGCATCCCCGAGTCCGACCTCGAGCGACTCGCCGATGACGACAGCCGCGCCGAGCTGACGCGGACCGAGCACCGGCTACACCTGACGCTGCAGGCCTTGGAGGCCGACGATTCGGATCCGCCCCGCCTGGTCCGTCGGGGGATCGACCTCGTGGCGGCACGGCACGTCGTGCTCACCGTCCATGCGGGCCCGGTGGGCGCCCTGCAGCGGTTCATCGACACCCTGGTCGGCGAAACACGGCTTGGCGCCCTGACGGCGGCCGACCTGCTCTCGACCCTCGTCGACGAAGTCATCGTCGGGTACTTCCAGCTAGCCGAGATGATCGAACGTGAGGTCGACGACCTGGACCAGCGGGCGCTCCACGGCCGACGCGAAGACGACGTCCTGGGTGCGATCGTCTCGATCCGCCGGCGGATCGGCGTCATCCGCCGGACGCTGGCCCCCCACCGCGAGGCGCTGGCCACGCTCGGCCGGCCCGAGATGCACGTCGAAGAGACCGTCGGCCAGCCCTGGCCCGACCTCGTGCACCGTTTGGAAGGTGCGATCTCGGCGATCGACGGCCTGCGTGACGGCCTGCTCGGCACCTACGACATCCACATGGGCCGCGTCTCGCAACGCGCGAACGACGTCATGAAGACCCTGACCCTGCTGTCCGCCGTGCTGCTCCCCGCGGTGGTGCTGGCCGGGATCATGGGCATGAACTTCGCGATGCCGTTCTTCGAGGACACGAACAACTTCTTGATCGTGATCGGCTCGATGGTCGGGATGGCCGTGTTCATCCTCGGGGTGGCCCGCTGGCGCGGCTGGGTCTAGGCGGAGCCGCTGCCAGCGGCGCACTGGGCCGGTGGCCTACTTCGTCGAGGCGTTCGCGGAATCGGGCAACGAGGTCTTGTAGCCCTCGGTCGTCTCTTCGTCCGGCGACTCGATCGCGGCGGGGTCCTGGGCGACCGGCGTCTCCCGGGCCTGCAGGCGGGACATCACGATCTCGATCGATGCGGCGAGCGGCACGGCGACGAAGGCTCCGACGAGACCACCCACCGCGGCGCCGATGAGCAGGCTGAACAGCACCAGCAGCGGTGAGATCCCGATCGTGTTGCGCATGACCAGAGGCACGAGGACATTGCTCTCGACGATCTGGAACAGGAGGTAGATCGCCGCGACGACCAGCGCAAGCTCGGGCGAGACGGTGGCGGCGACGAGGATGGCCGGGATGGCCCCAAGCAGTGGACCGACGATGGGGACGGCCTCGCTCAGCGCGGCGATCAAGCCAAGGAGCAGGGCGCCCGGTAACCCGAGGATCGTGTAGG
>CAZDXK010000415.1:0-1982 GCA_964509215.1 uncultured Actinomycetes bacterium
GTCCATGGCGCGCAAAGTATAACGTCATCGGTGACGTCCGAACGAGAAGAGCTGATGGTCGGTCGATTCGACGCCTTGCCACTGTTGCAGCAGCAGCATCGCCGCGAGATAGCCGAACGTCATCCCGTTCCCACCGTAGCCAAGCGCAAACAGATGGTGCGGGAAACGACGATGTCGCCCGATATAGGGGAGGCCATCGGGTGTCGTCGCGAAGACTCCTTCCCACGCGTAGTCGATGCCGATGTCGGCAAGCGCCGGCATCAGCGCCTCGAAATGTTCACGCAGATCGTGCGTGCTCGCTTGGAAGGCGGTTGCGCGTTGGCGCGGCGTGGAGACCAGCGGGCGATCGGCGCCTCCGAGCAGCAGCCGCCGATCTGGAGTCCAGCGAGCGTAGTGGTAGGGGCGCTCGGTGTCCCAGAGCAGCACGTCGCCGAGCCCCAGCTCCTGCTGCTGACGACGGTTGATGCGGTTCGTCGCCAGCACGTAGGTGTGACTCATGCTGAATCGCCCCGCCAGAGGCTCGAATGGTGGCGCCGCGTACCCGGTCGCGATGACCAGCTGCGCGGCTCGAAGCGTCCCGCGTGGCGTCACGAGCCGGACGCCGTCGCGTAAGCGCTCGATGCGTTCGACGGGCGAGTGCTCGAACACGCAGGCGCCCGATCGAGCGGCGGCCCGCAACAGTCCGAGACACGCCTTGTACGGATCGAGTTGGGCGTTGCGCGTCTTGATGCCACCGCGACCGGTGATCCCGGTCAGGCGGCGCAACGCGCCGGGCGTCAGCCAGTCGCCGGCGACGCCTGCGACGCATCGTCGTTGATACTCGGATCGCAGTGCCTCGACGGTCGCTGGCTGCGTCGTGTAGTACACGGTGTCTCGCTCGATCAGGTCGCATTCGATGCGCAGATCTCGGAGCGTTTTCACGAAATCGCGCGACGCGAGGCGACTGAGCTCCCAGATGCGGCGAGCCGCTCGCGCGCCATAGCGGCGCGTCAGGTCGGTCAGCCCTTGGTCCGGTTCCTGCAAGAGCAGCGCGGTGCTGGCGGCCGTGCTCCCGCGCCCGATCCGATTGGCCTCGACGAGCCCGACGCGTACGCCAGCGTTCGCGAACAGGGTCGCGACCGCGCTTCCCGTCATGCCGCCGCCGATGATCGCGACGTCGACGACTTGATCCCGATCGAGTGACGGGAAGCGCTGCCTGTTCTCGCGGGTGTTTCGTCGTAGCCAGACGGGTTGACCCAGACGCACGGATGGCATCGGGTCAGTCCTCGCTTGCGCTCTGCACCTTCACCAACTTCGGCTTCTTCACGCCAGGTCTCGTGATCCGTTGACGCCCTGTCGGTCTTTTCGACCGGTCGAACGGCGGCACTTGGATTGCCTTGCCGGTTTCGGCGGATTCGTACAGCGCCTGCACGATTCTCACGTCCTGCAGGCCTTCCTCACCGGACGGCTCTGGCTCCCGGTCTTTCAGGATGCAGTCCGAGAAGTGCAGCAGCTGCGGCGCAAACTGGTCGCGTTTGCCGATGCGCTTGCGCGTCGTCTTGCCGTTGACCGTCAGGTCGTACGCCAGGCCTTCTGCATATTCGTACGCCGGATCGACGTGGAGCTGACCCTTGGTTCCCACGATGCGATACGATCCCACGTCCACGGCGTTGAAGCTGGTCACGAAGGCCGCGACGCGTTCGCCGTCGAATCGCAGAAGCGCGCCCGTGGACTCGTCGATCTCCTGCAGCTTCGCGACGCCGCTGTTGACGGAGATCGCCATCACCTCCTTGGGCTCCGCCCGAAACAGATAGCGAGCGGCGTTGATGCAGTACACACCGATGTCGTACAGCGTGCCGCCGCCCAAGGCCTTCTTGGTCCTGATGTCGTTGGGACGCACGGTCAACGAGAACGATGAGTTGAAGAACTTCGGCTCGCCGATGCGGCCGCGACGGACCAGATCAACGGCCTTCAGGTTGATCTCTTCGAAGTGCAGCCGATAG
>CAZDXK010000416.1:0-1978 GCA_964509215.1 uncultured Actinomycetes bacterium
CGCGGCCAGCTCCGCGGCCGCCGCCCGGGTCACCGCCCGCACCGGCGGCCCGGCACGACCGCGTCCGAAGAGCAGGCGGAAGCCGCCGGCCAAGAGGAAGCGCCGGTAGCGTCGTGGACATCGAGGCGATCCGGGCGCTGATCCGCGACGTGCCCGACTTCCCGGAGCCGGGCATCGTCTACAAGGACATCACACCCGTCCTGGCCGACCCGATCGCGTTCTCGACCATCATCGACCTCATCGTGGTGCACTTCGGCCGGGGCAACGTCGACAAGGTCGTGGGGATCGAAGCGCGTGGGTTCATCTTGGCCGCTCCGGTCGCGTATCACTTCGGTGCCGGAGTGGTGCCGGTCCGCAAGCTGGGCAAGCTCCCGTGGCGGACCGTGGCCGAGGAGTACTCGCTGGAATACGGATCGGCGACCCTCGAGCTCCACCAGGACGCGGTCAAACCGGGGGAACGGGTGCTGGTGGTGGACGACGTACTCGCCACCGGCGGGACCGCGAAGGCCGCGGCGACACTCGTGGAACGGATCGGCGGGAAGGTATGCGGCATCGCATGCCTGATCGAGCTCGGTTTCCTGAAGGGGCGCGACAAGCTCGCGGGCCACGATCTCTTCACGCTGATCCGCTACTGAACCGATCGACACGCCAGGCCCGTCCCGCGCCGCCTCGCGGCTAGACTGGCTCGCAGGAGGCGCGCCGTGGACAGTCGCGAACAGGTCAAGGCCGAGCAACGGCGGGGCGGCCTGCTCTCGCGCTTGCGGCCGGGAGAACAAGGCCCCCCCTCCCCGATCGAGCCCCTGCTGAAGGCCGTCCGCGGGTACAACCCGAAGGCCGACCTCAAGGAGATCCAGCGCGCCTACGCGGTCGCCGAGGCGTCGCACGAAGGGCAGAAGCGGATCTCGGGCGAAGACTTCATCGAACATCCCGTCGCCGTCGCGACGATCCTCGCCGACCTGCACCTCGACACGACGACGATCATGGCCGCGCTCCTTCACGACACGGTGGAGGACACCGACGTCACCGTCGCCGAGATCGAGGAGGACTTCGGCGTCGAGGTCGCGAGGATCGTCGACGGGCTGACCAAGCTGGAGCGGATCGAGTTCAAGACCCGCGAACAGGAGCAAGCCGAAAACGTCCGGAAGATGGTCGTCGCGATGGCGGGCGACATCCGCGTCCTCCTGATCAAGCTCGCGGACCGTCTGCACAACATGCGGACCCTGTCGGTGCTCCAGGCCGAGAGGCAGCGACGGATCGCGACCGAGACGCTGGAGATCTACGCGCCTCTGGCCAACCGCCTGGGTGTCCAGGAGATGAAGTGGGAGCTCGAGGACCTGTCGTTCAAGACCCTGCACCCCGGACCGTATCGAGAGATCGCGAGTCTGGTCGAAGCCCGTCGCGGCGAACGGAAGGCGTTGATCGACGGCGTCACCGCCTCCCTGCGCGGCAAGCTGAAGGAACTGGGCATCAAGGCAGAGGTTGAGGGGCGGCCGAAACACCTGTATTCCATCTACGAGAAGATGGTGATCCGCGGCAAGGAGTTCAACGAGATCTACGACCTGGTCGGCGTGCGGATCCAGGTCGACACCCTCCGCGACACGTACGCGGCGCTCGGCGCGGTGCATTCGCTCTGGCGTCCGGTCCCCGGCAGGTTCAAGGACTACATCGCCATGCCCAAGTCGAACATGTACCAGTCCCTGCACACGACGGTCGTGGGGCCTGGTGGCAAGCCCCTCGAGATCCAGATCCGGACGCGCGACATGCACCGAACGGCCCAGTTCGGCATCGCCGCGCACTGGCGCTACAAGGAGGGTGGAAAGCAGGCGCGCGACGCCGCCGACCTCGCGTGGCTCGGCCAGATGATGGAGTGGCTGAAGGACATGGCCGATCCCCGGGAGTTCATGGAGGGGTTGAAGATCGACCTCTACGGGGGCCAGGTCTTCGTGTTCACGCCGAGGGGCGACGTCGTGAACCTGCC
>CAZDXK010000417.1:0-1978 GCA_964509215.1 uncultured Actinomycetes bacterium
GATCGTGGGCGCCTCGTCCACGATCGCGGCGGGCTGGATCGACGGCGCGGGAGCCGTCTGGGCGGAGAACCAGGCGCTGCGATGGATCGCCGACCTGGCCGGGCTCCCCGCTGGCGCCGGCGGCGTCTTCGTGTCGGGCGGTTCGGCGGGGAACCTCTCGTCGTTGGTGACGGCCCGCCACACGGCGGCCGAACGCCGGGGTGGTCGACCCGACCGCTGGCGGATCACCGCCTGCGACACCGTGCACTCGAGCCTGACAGCGGCCGCACGCGTGATGGACGTGGACGTGCTCCCCATCCCACACGACGCCCGGGGACGGCTGACCCGCGGTGCGCTGGAGACCACACTCGACGCAGACGGTGGGGACGGCGTGTTCGCCGTGGTCGCCAGCTCCGGGTCCACGAACGCCGGCACCGTCGACGACCTCGCGGGGGTGGCGGAGGTCTGCTCCGATCGCGAGCTCTGGTTCCACGTGGACGGCGCGTACGGAGGCGCCGGGCTCCTGGCGTCCTCGTCACGGGCGCTCTTCGACGGCATCGAACGCGCGGACTCGTTCATCGTCGACCCACACAAGTGGTTGTTCTCGCCGTATGACGCGTGCGCGCTCCTCTACCGCGACCCCACACTCGCGCTCGCGGCACACCGGCAGGTGGCGTCGTACCTCGACACCGCGCTAACGGCGCCCGACTGGAACCCGGCCGACTACGCGTATCACCTCACACGACGGGCTCGAGGCCTCCCCTTGTGGTTCTCGCTCGCGACACACGGCACGGACGCCTATCGAGAAGCCGTCGAGAAGGTGCTGACGATCACCCGCCAGACCGCGACGGCGATCGCCGCCCGGCCGAACCTCGAGCTCCTGATGGAACCCGATCTGTCGGTGCTGCTCTTCCGGAGGATCGGGTGGGGACCCGACGACTACGACGCGTGCTGGCGCCGGCTGCTCCACGAGCAGTTCGCGTTCGTCCAGCCCACCTCCTGGGAAGGCGAGAAGGTCATGCGTCTGTGCTTCATCAACCCTCGCACCACCATGGAGCACGTCCAGCCGGTGCTGGACGCGATGACCTGAGGCCCGGCTAGGCGATCTGGGTTCCCAGCTCCCTGGCGATGGCCCGGAGGCGCTCGATGCGCTGCTCGGTCGGCGGGTGTGTGGAGAACAGGCTCGAGAACCCAGAACCTCGGACGCCCGCGAGCGGGTTCATGATGAAGAGGTGCGCTTCGGCGGGGCTGAGCGAGCGCGGAGCCGGCACCTGCTTCGTCGTCACCTCAAGCTTGCCGAGCGCGCTCGCGAGCGCGGCGGGATCTCGCGAGAGGTAGGCGCCCGACTCGTCGGCCTGGTACTCACGTGAGCGCGAGACGGCCATCTGGATGATCGCCGCGGCGATCGGCGCCAGGATCCATGCGAACAACAGCCCGAACATGTTGCCTCCCCGGTCGTCGTCGCTGCCGCCGAAAAAGAACGCGAAGCGGGCGAGGAGCGTGATGCTCATGCCGATCGCGGCCGCCACGGAACCGATGAGGATGTCGCGGTTGCGCACGTGCGAGAGCTCGTGGGCGAGCACGCCGCGCAGCTCCCGGTCGTCCAGGATCTGCAGGATGCCCTTCGTCACGGCGACGGAGGCGTGCCGCGGGTTGCGACCGGTCGCGAACGCGTTGGGCTGCATCATCTCCGATACGAAGATCGCGGGCATCGGCATCTGATCGAGCTGCGCCAGCTCCCGGACGATCCGGTAGAGCTCCGGATACTCCTGCTCGGTCACGGGCTTCGAGCGGGTGGTCGCGATCGCGATCTTGTCGGAGAACCAGTACATCGAGAAGTTGAAGACGAGCGCGAACCCAAGCGCGATCACGGCGCCGCGCGTACCCGAGATGGCGTTGCCGATCAGGACGAACAAGCCGCCGAGCGCGGCGATCAGGATCCAAGTCTTCATGCGGTTGATCCCTGCGTGCATCGTGCATCCCTCCTATGAAAGCCATG
>CAZDXK010000418.1:0-1977 GCA_964509215.1 uncultured Actinomycetes bacterium
CGGGGGAGCCGGAGCTTCAGGTCCATCCGGCCAACGCGCGCGGGACGGTCGGTCGCCATCGCGAAGCTCGCATCCACCCCGAAACCGTCCGCGTCGACCCCGTGGCGCGCGAAGAACCTCCCCGCATAGTGCGCGATGCACGACGCGAGCGACGCGACGAACAGGTCCGTCGGGGTCGGACCGGCGTCCCCCGTGTCCGGTTGGTCGACCGTCAACGTGTGCCTCCCGATCTCCACGCCGTAGCGGTCACCGCCCTCGTGTCGAACGTGCACGTCCATCGGCGTTCGCCTCCCCGTCTACCCTCTGCAACCCCAGGCTGCCTCCCGGCGCTTCCCGGAACCCGCGGCGTTCGACCCCTAGCGTCCGGGACCATCGGCCCTCCGCACGCGGTCCCCCGGCGCGGAACATGGATGCGATGAGTATCCGAACCGGCCCGAAGGCCATCGTGCAGACGCGCCCACACGTGACCGTGGACGGGAACGAAGCCGTCGCGCACGTCGCCCACCGCCTCTCGGAGGTGATCGCGATCTATCCGATCACCCCCTCGTCGGCGATGGGCGAGCTCGCCGACGAGTGGTCGGCACGCGGGCGGACGAACCTGTGGGGCGCGGTGCCGACCGTCGTCGAGATGCAGAGCGAAGGCGGAGCGGCCGGCGCGCTGCACGGCGCGCTCCAAGCCGGCGCGCTCGCGACCACGTTCACCTCGTCGCAGGGCCTGCTCCTCATGATCCCCGACATGTTCAAGGTCGCGGGAGAGCTGACGCCGTTCGTGATGCACGTTGCCGCGCGGACCGTGGCCACGCACGCGCTCTCGATCTTCGGCGATCACAGCGACGTGATGACGGCTCGCACGACCGGGTTCGCGATGCTCTGCGCATCATCCGTCCAGGAGACACAGGACATGGCGCTCGTCGCGCACGCCGCGACGCTCCGGACACGCGTTCCGTTCCTACATTTCTTCGACGGGTTCCGCACCTCGCACGAGGTCGACAAGATCGAAGCGTTCGAAGACGCGGACCTACGCGCGCTGATCGACGACCGCCTCGTTCGGGAGCACCGGGCACGAGCGCTCACCCCCGACCATCCCGTCCTTCGAGGGTCGGCGCAGAACCCCGACGTGTTCTTCCAGGCGCGCGAGGCAGCGAACCCCTTCTACCTGGCGGTCCCCGACATCGTCCAGGAGACGATGGACCGCCTCGCTGACCGGACGGGACGCGCGTACAACCTCTTCGACTACGTGGGCCACCCCGAGGCCGAGCGCATCGTCCTGCTGATGGGGTCGGGCTGCGGCGCCGTCGAAGAGACCGTGGACGCGTTGATCGCGCGCGGCGAGCGCGTCGGTGCGGTGAAGGTGCGGCTGTTCCGACCGTTCTCCACCGAGGCCCTCGTGGCGGCGATGCCCTCGACGGTACGGCGGATCGCGGTGCTGGACCGCACGAAGGAGCCCGGCGCGCCCGGGGAGCCTCTGTACCAGGACGTGGTCACGGCGCTCGTCGAGGAAGCGACCGCCGGGCGCGTCCGGTTCGACGGAGGGATGCCGCGCGTGATCGGCGGCCGGTACGGCCTCTCTTCCAAGGAGTTCACGCCCGCCATGGTGGCGACGGTCTTCGCCGAGCTCGACGCCGAGCAGCCGAAGAACCATTTCACCGTAGGCATCGTCGACGACGTGACGGGCACGAGCCTGCCGGTCGACCGCTCGTTCACGACCGAGCCCGACGACGTGGTTCGCGCGGTCTTCGTCGGCCTCGGCAGCGACGGCACGGTGAGCGCGAACCGCAATTCGATCAAGATCATCGGTGCGCATACGGACCTGCACGCCCAGGGGTACTTCGTCCTGGACTCGAAGAAAGCCGGATCGGTCACCGTCTCGCACCTGCGCTTCGGACCGCGCCCGATCCGATCCACGTACCTGATCGAGCAGGCGAGCTTCGTCGCGTGCCACGACTTCGAACGGCTGGAGCGATCCGACGTCCTCGG
>CAZDXK010000419.1:0-1975 GCA_964509215.1 uncultured Actinomycetes bacterium
GGTCGTGCTCATCCACTGCTCGTGGCCGAGGTCCGATCCCTTGCAGACGTACCATTCGAGATCTGGGATCTTGCTGAGTTGACGAGATTCGCGCGAACGAAAACATCTGCGCCGTTGGTGTTGCCGGCCGTAGCCAAGACCGAATAGAGGGGGCCCACCGCTCTTGTCTCGGTAAGCCACGGACATAACTCACCTTATCGGAAGTGGTGAGGGACCGCGCGGAACCAACCTAGAGCGACTCCGGGCCGATCATTTCGATCAGGCGCCCAGCACCGCGCATGAGTCGCCTGTCGACGGTGAGCAACGGACATCCGAGCGATCGGGCCAGGGCCACGTATTCGGCGTCGTAGGTCTTGGCCCAGCCCAGGGTTCGCGCGATCTCGAGGCTTCGCCGACGGTGGCCGGCGTCGACGGCGGCCAGGGCGATCGGCAAGGCTTCGAGGCGTTCGGCAGTGCTTTCGAGTTCGGCGCCAGGAATCGCGCCCCGAAAGGTCGCCTCGACCAGCGTCGACAGCGCCTCGCTCCACATCAGCGGTGGCGCAACACAATCAAAGCCCGTAAGCGCGTCAGGCAACGTGGGCATGCTGGCCAGATAGACCGCGGCGCTGGCATCGACCACCAGCGGCGTCAATGTTCGGAGCGCTGCCGACGGAGGATGGACACGAAGTCCGGCATCGGGCCGCCCCAGAAGGTGGTTTGCCAGTCAGGCGGCAGTGGCACGCTGCCCTGCGACCGGCCGAGGACCTCGTCGAGATCCTCCTCCTCGATGACATGTTGCGTGCCCACCTTACGCGCGGCCAGCTTCCCCTCGCGGATCCAGCGCCGAATGGTCTCTGGATTGCGACCGGTTCGCTTGGCGGCCTCAGGGACGGTCAACATCGTTGTTGCATACTACAACACTTATCGAGCGGGTCAACTCGGCGGCCGGCGAACGCCCGCGGGGGTTGCGCGATGGGACTCAGGACGGCGGCTTGGTGGCGAGGACGTCGACCAAGCGGATATCAGGATCCTTGCTGAGCAGTTGCGGGCCGACCTGGGCCAGCGCCGCGGGGATCTTTCCGGATAGGTGCGCCTGGCGACCCGCTTCGTCGTCGAAGGCGTCGAAGATCCCGAATGTCGAGTCGTTCACGCGGAAGCCATACCAGACACGGGTGCCCGGTTCCTGGTCCACGATCTCTCGGCCGCCCTTGAGGAACGCTTCGACCTCGGCTTCTTTGCCCGGCTTGGCCTCCACCAGCGCCAGGACTCCCAGGGTGAGCGCCATGTCGTCCTCCTTGTCCAGTGGTTCGCCGGCGTCTAGGTGGGCATGGTAGAGCGCCAGCGGGGCGTCGGGAAGTGGCAAGGCTCACAGCCATAGGCCGACTACCTGAGCAACGCGTCCGTCGCCTCGTCCGCGACGCCTCCGTAGAAACGCTCGAGCACTTGCGTGAACAGCGGCTCGTCGGGCGCCGCACGATGGAACAGCGTCATCGACGAGCGCACCTTCATGGCGTCGAGCGAGCCGAAGATCCCCTGAGCCGTCGTTCCCGACGTGGCCAGGACGGCGTCGACGCATTCGCGTAGCCGCGGACCCAGGACGGGATGATCGAGATACGCGCGAGCCTCGTCGAGCGACTCGATGCCATAGAACCGGGACGTCTCGCTCCGTCCGAGGCCGGCCAGCTGCGGGAGGATGAACCAGATCCAGTGGCTCGCCTTGCGGCCTGCTTGGAGTTCGCGCAGCGCACCCCCGTAGACGCCCTCCTGGGCGACGACGAAGCGCCCCAGATCGAAAGGCATCGCCGACACCCTCACGCCTCGACCGGTACGGCGTCCTCACGGCGCTCGGCGAACTGCGTCCGGTGCAGCCGCGCGTACAGCCCGTCCCGCGCCAGGAGCTCGTCCTGGGTGCCTAGCTCCACGAGCCAGCCATCGTCCAGGACCGCGATCCGGTCTGCCGCTCGGATCGTCGAGAGTCGGTGGGCCACGATGATCG
>CAZDXK010000420.1:0-1960 GCA_964509215.1 uncultured Actinomycetes bacterium
CGCAAGCTGCGCGACTCGAACTTGATCACCGCGGTGGCGCTGGGCTGACGCCGAGGCCCAACCGAAGTACGAAGGGCCGGCCCTCACGGGCCGGCCCTTCTGCATGTCAGGCGTCGAGCGCGTACCGCAACAGCCCGACCTGGGTGACAGAGTCCTTGATATCGCCGGCGTCGATCATCGCAAGACCCTCGTGGATCGTGGCCCATCGGAGCGCGATCTCTTCCGTCGGCTCGGGATCGGCGGGGCCGGGCTCGAGGTCCGTGGCCACGTAGATGCTGCCGGTCTGGTCGCCGACCGAGTTGGAGAGCGAGAAGCGCGGCACGAGGAGCCGCCACGTCGACGCGATGAAGCCGGTCTCCTCAGCCAACTCGCGCTTCGCTCCGGCGAGCGGGTCCTCCTCGGGAGACACTCCGCCCTCCGGGATCTCCCACGAGTATTCGTCCAGGGTGTATCGGAACTGGCCGACGAGCAGGATCCGTCCGTCGTTCGCGACGGGGACGATTCCCACCGCTCCTTCGCGGTAGCGCACGACACCGTAGATGCCGTCGGACCCGTCCGGCCGCACGACCTCGTCGTGAACGACCTCGATCCACTGGTTCTCATAGAGGGTCCGCCGGGAGCGGCGGGTCCAGGGGTTCCGCGAGGGGTCCGTCATGCGACCGGCTCGCCCATCACGTGACCCCCGCCACGGCACGTGCGCGAACGACCTGCGCCTCGATCGCCTCGCGGACGCACTGGGTGAATGCGGCCAGATCGTCCGCGTCGCTCGGATCGCCGGTTGGGGCCACGGCGTCGCCGAAGACGAACGCGAGCCGAGGACGCCACGGCCTGCCGTAGCGACGTCCGCTCCTCGGCCACCGCTCCTGTGTGCCCCAGATCCCGACGGGGATCACCGGCGCCGTCGTCGCGAGGGCCAGGCGTGCCACCCCTCGGTGGAAGCGCAGCATCTCGGTGGCCCCGTCGTCGTTGACGCGTCCCTCGGGAGCGATCGCGGCGATCGCGCCACCCGAGACCGTTCGGATGGCTTCCTCGAGCGCGACGACATCACCCTCCCCGCGCCGGACCGGGATCTGGTCGAAGGACCTGAGGATCCAACCGGCCACGCGTCGACGGAACACCTCGGCGGCGACGAGGAACCGGGATTCGCGCCGCCACTTCCGAGCAACGACGATGCCCACGGCCGGTCCGTCGATCACGCTGATGTGATTGAAGGCGATGATCGCCGGCCCCTGCGAAGGCACGTTCGTCACTCCTTCGACGTGGACCCGGAAGAACGCACGCATCAGGATGTTCGAGACGGCCGACACGACCGACCACCAGCGGTTGAGCTCGGACGCACGCATCGCGGCGGATGCTACCCCGGGGCGCTCGTTATGCGTCGAACCGCACGACGGAGCGGATGACCTCGCCGGCGAGCATGGCCCGGAACGCCTCGTCAAGCTCGTCGAGGCCGAGCGTGCGCGTGACCATGTCGTCTAGGTTGAGGCGTCCATCGAGGTACCAACCGGCCATCTGCGGGAAGTCCACGGCCGGGATGGGGTCCCCGCCGTCCGTGATGAGCAAGGTCGCCTTGTTCGGATACGCCGCACCTTCGGGGCCGGCCCACGGCAGGACGACGTCGCTCGGGATCGGCGGGACGCCGATCGCGACCGCCGTGCCGGCGTACGAGAGCATCTCCACGGCCTGACGCACGCAGGCCGGTACCCCCGTCGCCTCGAACGCGAAGTCGACGCCCTCTCCGCCGGTCAGGTCGCGCACCGCTACGACCGGGTCCACCGCCGAGGCATCGACGACGTCCGTCGCGCCGAACCTGGGTGCCCAGTCGAGCTTGCGCTGTGCGATGTCGATCGCGATCAGGCGCTCGGCGCCCGCGATCCTCGCCCCCTGCATGGCCGCGAGGCCGATGCCTCCGAGGCCGATCACGGCGACGTTCGCGCGAGGCCATACCTTCGCGGTCCGT